>NZ_JASCPM010000024.1:0-73263 GCF_029960215.1 Pseudomonas sp. PS01301
GCCGCTGCTACAGAGTCCCCACACCCCATCGATCCGCCACCGCCCCTGTAGCAGCGGCGCAAGCCGCGTCACGACCACAGCGCACCATCGACCCACCACCGCTCTTGTAGCAGCGGCGCAAGCCGCGTCGGGGCCACCGCGCAGTACCCGTCGACCGCCGACAGTGATAGATTGACGCCGTTCATCAGCTCCCTCGCCTACAGGTCGATTCCTTCTTCATGGCATCCAGGTCGTTCCGCCAATCCATGCGCCGCTTGTGGGCGCTGGACAAGTTCAGCTACAGCGTACGGGTGTTCATCGCCCTGTCCGGCAGCATGGCGCTGTGCTGGTATGAAAACGAGATGCGCCTGCTGGTCCCGCTGTTCCTGGGCATCATCGCCTGCGCCCTGGCCGAAACCGACGACAACTGGCAAGGCCGCATCCGCGCCCTGGCGGCCACGCTGACCTGCTTCACCGTCGCTGCCTTCGCCGTCGAGCTGCTGTTCCCCTACCCCTATGTGTTCGTCACGGCCCTGGCCGTGGCCAGCTTCGCCCTGACCATGCTCGGCGCGCTGGGCGAACGCTACGGAGCGATCGCCTACGCCACGCTGATCCTCTCGGTCTACACCATGATCGGCGTCGACCAGCGCGGTGGCGAGGTCAGCAACCTGTGGCGCGAGCCACTGCTGCTGGTCGCCGGTGCCGCCTGGTACGGCCTGTTGTCGGTGCTGTGGCAGGTGCTGTTTTCCAACCAGCCGGTGCAACAGGCCCTGGCGCGGCTGTTCAACGAACTGGGGCAGTACCTCAAGCTCAAGGCGAGCCTGTTCGAACCGATTCGCCAACTGGATGTGGAAGCCCGCCGCCTGGAGCTGGCCAAGCAGAACGGTCGAGTCGTGGCGGCGCTCAACGCCGCCAAGGAGATCATTCTGCACCGGGTCGGCAACGGCCGCCCCGGCTCCAAGGTCAGCCGCTACCTGAAGCTGTATTTCCTCGCCCAGGACATTCACGAACGCGCCAGCTCCTCTCACTATCCGTACAACGCCCTGGCCGAGGCGTTCTTCCACAGCGACGTCCTTTTCCGCTGCCAGCGCCTGCTGCGCCAGCAAGGTGTCGCCTGCCAGCGGTTGGGCGAGTCGATCCAGTTGCGTCAGCCGTTCATCTACGACGACAGCTTCGCCGAAGCACTGAGCGACCTGCACGCCTCGCTCGAACACCTGCGCATCCAGAGCAACCCCGCCTGGCGCGGTCTGCTGCGATCGCTGCGCGCGCTGGCCGCCAACCTCGGCACCCTCGACCGACTGCTCAGCGACGCCGGCAACCCCGACCGTCTCGCCGACGCCCGCGACAGCAGCCTGCTGGATCGCTCGCCGCATACCCTCAAGGACTTCTGGGGCCGCATTCGGCAGAACCTCACGCCCACCTCGCTGCTGTTCCGCCACGCCCTGCGCCTGCCCCTGGCGCTGGTGATCTGCTATGCCATGGTCCATCTGATCCACCCCAGCCAGGGCTACTGGATCATGCTGACCACCCTGTTCGTGTGCCAGCCCAGCTACGGCGCCACCCGACGCAAGCTGGGCCAGCGCATCATCGGCACCGCCATCGGCCTGACCGTGGGCTGGGCGTTGTTCGATCTGTTCCCCAGCCCCATCGTGCAATCGCTGTTCGCCATCGGCGCCGGCCTGGTGTTCTTCGTCAACCGCACCACGCGCTACACCCTGGCCACCGCAGCCATCACGCTGATGGTGCTGTTCTGCTTCAACCAGACCGGCGACGGCTACGGCCTCTTTCTGCCGCGCCTGTTCGACACCCTGCTCGGCAGCCTGATCGCCGGCCTTGCGGTGTTCCTGTTCCTGCCCGACTGGCAGGGCCGCAAACTGAACAAGGTGCTGGCCAATACCCTGACCTGCAACAGCATCTACCTGCGTCAGATCATGCAGCAGTACGCCAACGGCAAGAGCGACGACCTCGCCTACCGCCTGGCCCGGCGCAACGCGCACAACGCCGACGCCGCGCTCTCCACCACCCTGGCCAACATGCTCATGGAGCCGGGGCACTTCCGCAAGGAAGCCGACGTCGGCTTCCGCTTCCTGGTGCTGTCGCACACCCTGCTCAGCTACCTGTCCGGACTGGGCGCGCACCGTGGCACCGAGTTGCCAGCCGAGGCGCGTGAGCAACTGATCGGCGAGGCCGGCGAAAGCCTGGCGCGCAGCATCGATGAAATTGCCACCGGCCTGGCCACGCGTGAACCGGTGCAGGTGCAAAGCGACAGCGAGGAAGCGCTGGCCGACACACTGGAGCAGATGCCCGACGAGGTCGACGAAGGCCAGCGCCTGGTGCAGACCCAACTGGCGCTGATCTGTCGTCAACTGGGGCCATTGCGCACCCTGGCCGCGCACTTGATCAAGGGCCCGACCGCAGTCGTCACCTGATGGCGCTGCGGCTTGCCGGAATCGAAACACGGAACGAGGTAAACATGGCCATCGAATGGATGTGCATGCACCACCGCGAGCTGGATATCCACCAGCTGTACGAAATCCTGCGCCTGCGCAGCGAGGTCTTCGTGGTCGAGCAGCAATGCCCCTATCAGGACGTCGACGGGCAGGATCTGCACGCCGACACCTGCCATCTGCTGGGCCGGGACAACGGGCAACTGTTGGCCTACCTGCGCCTGCTGGACCCTTCGACCCAGGGCGGCGACGTGGTGATCGGCCGGGTGATCACCGCCGCATCGGCTCGCGGCACCGGACTGGGCCACGCGCTGCTGACCCACGCACTGGAACAGGCCGCCCAACGCTGGCCGCGCGTGCCGATCCAGCTATCGGCCCAGGCTCACCTGCAGGGCTATTACGGCCGCTACGGTTTCATCGCCCAAGGCCAGGAATACCTGGAGGACAACATCCCGCACATGGCCATGCGGCGCGAGGTCGGGGCTGCTCAGGGGTAACCGAGCACCTGGCGGATCTGGCCCAGGTTCTGGCCGATCCATTCACGGTCGATCGCACCCCATTGCCGGATCACATAGCGACCGATGTGGTTGCGCTCGCCGTCCTGTTGCTCGAACTCACAGGCAATGTCCAGATCGGCGAGCGCCGCAATGGTGTCCTGAGCGGTGCGCCGAGGCATGCCGGTCGCCTCGATGAGGGCCGGCACGGTGGCCGCCTGGCCACTGTCGATCAGCCAGGCCACGTAGAGCCGGCGGTAGAAACTGCTGCGGGTCTTGCTGACTTGCATGGGAGTATCCTTCACGTCGCAGGGGGCAGATCACGGTAGGTCAGGTAGACGCGCAGGTCGAATTCCAACTGGTGATAACCGGGCAGCATGTGCTCGCACAGTTGATAGAACGCCTTGTTGTGGTCACTCTCGCGAAAGTGCGCCAGTTCGTGCACCACGATCATTTCGAGAAACTGCGGCGCCGCGTCCTTGAACAATGAAGCGATGCGGATTTCCTTCTTGGCCTTGAGCTTGCCGCCCTGCACCCGCGACACCGCAGTGTGCAAGCCCAGCGCGCGGTGCGTGAGGTCCAGGCGGTTGTCGAACAGCACCTTGTCGATGGCCGGTGCGTTGCGCAAGTGCGCCTGCTTCAAGGCCACGGCATAGTTGTACAGCGCCTTGTCGCTCTGCACGGCGTGACGATCGGGGTAGCGCTGGCTGAGATAGTCCGCCAGTTGCCCGCGCTCGATCAGTTGCCGTACCTGCTCCTGCAGTGCGGGTGGGTAGGCTTGCAGGTACTTCAGCGCGATCATGGTGCCCGTTTCGACTTGAGAAAGGCGCTCAGTGTAACGCCTGCCCGGTGCCGGCGTCACACCGCCGCCGGCTGCACGCCTGCGCTGACCAATGGAAAATCGCTGGCGGCCTGCGCGGTCAACGGCCGGGCAATGACAAAGCCCTGGATCCACTCGCAGCCAGCAGCGCGCAGCCACCGACACTGCTCGGCGGTCTCCACGCCTTCGGCGATCACCGTGATGTCGAAAGCAGTGCAGGCCTGAATCACGCTGCGCACGAAGACACCGTCAGGGTGCGAGTCGGGCAACTTGGCAATCAGGTGACGGTCCAGCTTGAGCGTATCGATGGGCAGATCGCGCAGCAGTTTCAGCGAGCACGGGCCGGTGCCGAAGTCGTCCAGGGCGATACGCACGCCCAGGTTGCGCAGTTGGTGCAGCTGTGCGGTGGCCTGGGCCAGGTTGTGCATCAGGGAGGACTCCACCACTTCCACTTCGAGCTGCTGCGGGCGCAAGCCGTGCAAGGCGATGGCGCGCTGCAGCTCGGAGACCAGATTGGGCATGGCGAACTGGGCATTGCTCAGGCTGATGCTGAGCACCAGCTCGTCGGGAAAGCGGCTGGACCAGGCGCGACGCTGGGCGGCGCCCTCGGTGTAGATCCAGCTCGACAGGCGGCTGATCAACCGCGCCTGTTCGAGCAGGGGAATGAACAGCCCCGGCTGCACGTCGCCAACACTGGGATGGCACCAGCGCAGCAGCGCTTCGAAACCACGCAGACGACCGTCGAGCAGTGACACCTGCGGCTGGTAGACCAGGCTGAAATCGCGGTTCTCGATGGCTTCGCCGACACTGGTTTCCAGCAGCAGACGCGATCGCGCCCGACCGTTCAAATCCTGGTCGTAGTAACGGTATTGCTGACGACCCGCCTGCTTTGCGGCATACATGGCAATGTCGGCGGCGCGCAGCAGGCTGTCCAGGTTGGCGCCGCATTCGGGATAGGTGGCGATGCCGATGCTCACGCCCAGATTGATGTCCACCCCGTCCACGGTCTGCTCCACGGCGATGCGTTCCATGAGTTTTTCCGCCACCTTGGCGGCCTGCTCGGGGTAATCGAGGTTGTCCAGCAGCGCGGTGAATTCGTCACCGCCCAGGCGGGCCACCACATCGAAGGGGCGCAGCACGGCCTTGATCTGTTCGGCCACCCAGCGCAAGGCCCGGTCGCCCGCGTCATGGCCATGACGGTCGTTGATCCGCTTGAAACCGTCCATGTCCAGATACAGCAAGGCCTGGGCCTTTTCCGCACGCTCGTTGCGCACCAGGGCGCTCTCCACCGCCTGATAGAAACCGCGGCGGTTGAGCAGCCCGGTCAACGGGTCTGTGACCGCCTGGTATTCGAGTTGCTGGTGCAGGCTGCGCACCACCGACATGTCCAGAATCGTCACCACCATCGCACGCTGCTCGCCGGGCAACGGCGCGCACGACAAGGCCACCGGCAGTTGCTGGCCATTGGCCGTGCGCATCAGCCCATCGTGAACGCGGTACGTCGTGCGCGTGCTGTAGGCGCGATAGAAGTCGGACTCGAACCACACGGGGACCTGCGGCTTGTGCAGGTGATCGGCCAGCACGGTGCACTGCAGTTGCTCGACACTGGCACCGAGCAGGCGCGAGATGGCCGGGTTGGCGAAGGTGATCAATCCTTGATCGTTGACCACCAGAATGCCTTCCCCGGCGTTTTCGAGGACCGAGGCGTTGAAGGCGCGAGCCGCTTCCAGGTCCCGGCTCAGGCGCTGCAAGTCGCGTCGGTTGCGCTGCTGCTCGAGCAGGGCCTGGACCTTGGGCCGCAGAATCTGCGGATCGAACGGCTTGAACAGATAGTCCACCGCGCCCGTGGCGTAGCCCTTGAGCACGGCGGCCTGCGACTGCTCGTTGGCGGTCAGGAAAATAATCGGGGTCAGGCGCGTACGCTGGCTGCCGCGCATCAGGCGCGCCACTTCGAAGCCGTCCATGCCCGGCATCTGCACGTCCAGCAGAACCAGATCGACCTCATGCTCCAGCAGCTTGCCCAGCGCCTCCACACCGGAAGCGGCAGTGATCACCTGCCAGTCCTGGCGCTCGAGCAGAGCTCTCATGCTCAGCAGGTTTTCTGGATAGTCGTCGACCACCAACAACGTAGAACCGCCGTCCGTGGACGGATAAAGGGCGCATTCCATGCTACTACTCGTTCAGACGGGGCTTGATCCGGAGGCATCCGGAAAATTCAGGCATCACTTTAGACGGGCGTCACACAAAGCTGTAGGACAATTTCCAAGTGTTTGCGGCAGGCACTCAGATCGGCCGATGGACGGCACGTGTGGTGCAGAGACCGTGGAGCTTGCGAAACACCTGGCCAAAACGAAAGAACCCGCCTATAGGCGGGTTCTCTGGTCGCGATGACGCTTAGTTGACCTTGGCGTTCAACTCGCCGCTGGCGTAGCGTTGGAACATGCCTTCCAGGGAGATCGGCTTGATCTTCGAGGCATTGCCCGCAGTACCGAACGCTTCGTAGCGCGCGATGCACACGTCACGCATGGCTTTCACGGTTTCGGCGAAATACTTGCGTGGGTCGAACTCGGCCGGGTTCTGCGCCATGAAGCGGCGAATCGCACCGGTGGAGGCCAGACGCAGGTCGGTATCGATGTTGACCTTGCGCACGCCGTACTTGATGCCTTCGACGATTTCCTCGACCGGCACGCCGTAGGTTTCCTTGATGGCGCCACCGTACTCGTTGATGATCGCCAGCCATTCCTGCGGTACCGAGGAGGAGCCGTGCATCACCAGGTGAGTGTTGGGAATGCGCGCATGGATCGCCTTGATGCGGTCGATGGCCAGAATGTCGCCGGTAGGCGGTTTGGTGAACTTGTAGGCGCCGTGGCTGGTGCCGATGGCGATGGCCAAGGCGTCGACCTGGGTCTTGGCGACGAAGTCAGCCGCCTCTTCCGGGTCGGTCAGCATCTGGCTGTGATCCAGGATGCCCTCGGCACCCACGCCGTCTTCTTCACCGGCCTGGCCGGTTTCCAGCGAACCCAGGCAGCCCAGCTCGCCTTCTACCGACACGCCGCAGGCGTGGGCGAAGGAAACGGTCTGCGAGGTCACGCGCACGTTGTAGTCGTAATCGGTCGGGGTCTTGCCGTCGGTGCCCAGGGAGCCGTCCATCATCACCGAGCTGAAGCCCAGTTGAATCGAACGCTGGCAGATGTCCGGGCTGGTCCCGTGGTCCTGGTGCATACACACCGGGATGTGCGGGAATTCCTCGATCGCCGCCAGGATCAGGTGGCGCAGGAACGGGGCACCGGCATATTTGCGGGCGCCAGCCGAGGCCTGCACGATGACGGGGGAGTCGGTCTTGTCGGCCGCTTCCATGATGGCGCGCATTTGCTCGAGGTTGTTGACGTTGAAAGCTGGTACGCCATAGCCGAATTCGGCGGCGTGATCCAGCATCTGCCGCATGCTGATAAGTGCCATTGTTATATGTCTCCCGGTTCAGGGTCGTTGATCGTTGCAGCTCACCGCAGGCGGCCGCTATTGAAGTAATGCCTATCATCGGGCAGGCCCTGGGGCCCAGCCGTCACGGAGCCTTGCAACCCCGGCCAATCAAATCGTCGGTGGCGACCCAGTACACCAGGCCTTCGTCACCTTTCTTGTGGAACGCCAGCACGCCATCGCTGAACAATTCACCCTCGGCACCGGCCTGAGGAGTCAACGCATAGACCTTGTCGCTGCCCGCCAGGCGCACTTGCATCGCGCTCTTGTCGGCGGCGCTGTAGCGCCATTGCACATCGACCTGGCTGTCACATTGCCAGCGTGTCCAATTAGGGGACATCGGCATCTGTTTGTCCATATAGGCGCAGCCGGACAGCAGCGCCAATACCATTATCGCCATACCGCCTTTCATTCACATACCTCGGAGCGCGGGGCACTGCGGCCCCTTGCAGCACAGGCTTACGACCCGCAATTCTGTGCCGTGTTCTGGGAACCGGCCACCTCGCCGGTGGAGTTGGTCTGCACGCGCTGATCATCCTGAGTGGTGGGCGTGACCACCGACACCGGGCTGAACACTTCACAGGCGCTGCCTGCACCTGAACTCATGCAGCCACTGGACAGCACCGCTGCCAGCAGGGTGGCCGAACCGAATGTCGCGGAACCGATCTTCATGGTGAACTCCTTGTGCCAAAGGCGGTGATAATCGTGAAACTCACCACAGAAGACCCCTGACGAGTACCATTGGTTGCCCTCAGGGACAACCCGGTGCCTGCGCCTGCTGTTCCGGCTCGTAGCGCTCCAACGCCTCGGGCCCCATGCGCTTGCCGACCACCGGGATGCTTTCGGCCTGCCACTGCGACTGCGAACAGCCTCCAGGGGTCGCCGCCGGCTCGTCGTCAACCGAGGTTGCCGGCGCACCGGAACAACCGGCCAGCAGACCGATCACCAATGCCAACGTGGCAGCCTTGAGCATCCGTTTCTCCTCGAAACTCACAGGGCGTCAGGCCTTGGCCCGATGTTCCAGCATTTCCACGGCCGGCAGGACCTTGCCCTCGACGAATTCGAGGAACGCACCGCCACCGGTCGAAATATAGGAAATGTCTTCGGCGACGCCGTACTTGTCGATGGCCGCCAAGGTGTCGCCGCCACCGGCGATGGAAAACGCCGGGCTCTGCGCGATCGCCTTGGCCAGCACCTGGGTACCGTTGCCGAACTGATCGAACTCGAACACGCCCACCGGGCCATTCCACAGGATGGTCTTGGACGACTTGAGCAGCTCGGCGAACTGTTCGGCGGTTTGTGGGCCAATGTCGAGGATCATGTCGTCATCGGCCACATCGGCGATGAGCTTGACCGTGGCTTCGGCGCTTTCGGCAAACTCCTTGGCCACCACCACGTCGACCGGCAACGGCACGCTGACCTTGGCAGCGATGGCGCGCGCGGTGTCCAGCAGGTCAGGCTCGTACAGCGACTTGCCGACCTTGTGCCCGGCCGCGGCCAGGAAAGTGTTGGCGATGCCACCGCCGACGATCAACTGATCGCAGATGGCGCTAAGGCTGTTGAGCACGTCCAGCTTGGTCGACACCTTGGAACCGGCGACGATGGCCGCCATCGGCTTGGCCGGGGCGCCCAGTGCCTTGCCCAGTGCCTCCAGCTCGGCGGCCAGCAGCGGACCAGCAGCGGCCACCTTGGCGAACTTGGCCACGCCATGGGTGGAGCCCTCGGCGCGGTGCGCGGTGCCGAACGCGTCCATCACGAACACGTCGCACAGGTCGGCGTACTTCTGCGCCAGCTCATCGGCGTTCTTTTTTTCGCCCTTGTTGAAGCGCACGTTCTCGAACAGCACGACAGAGCCGGGCTCGACCTGAACGCCGTCGAGGTAGTCGGCCACCAGCGGCACGTCGCGGCCCAGTGCCTTGCTCAGGTACTCGGCAACCGGCTTGAGGCTGTTCTCGGCCGAGAACTCGCCTTCGGTGGGCCGGCCCAGGTGCGAGCAGACCATTACCGCTGCGCCCTTCTCCAGGGCCAGCTTGATGGTGGGCAACGAGGCGACGATGCGCGCGTCGCTGGTTACCTTGCCATCCTTGACGGGCACGTTGAGGTCTTCGCGAATCAATACGCGCTTACCTTGCAGGTCGAGGTCGGTCATCTTCAACACGGTCATTGCGTTCAGTCCTTTCAAGCTCGTTTGGAATTGTTCATGACGCGCAGGTAGTGCCCCGCGACGTCGAGCATACGATTGGCGAAGCCCCATTCGTTGTCGAACCAGGCCAGCAGGTTCACCAGGCGCGGCCCGGAAACACGGGTCTGGCTGGCATCGACGATGGCCGAATGGGGGTCGTGGTTGAAATCACAACTGGCGTGCGGCAGTTCAGTGTAGGCCAGCAGACCTTGCAGCGGGCCGCTGCTTGCGGCTTCACGCAGGATCCGGTTGACCTCGACGGCACAGGTGTCGCGCGCCATCTGCAGGGTAATGTCCAGGCATGACACGTTGACGGTCGGCACGCGCACAGCTTTGGCCTGGATCCGGCCGGCAAGTTCCGGCAACAACCGTTCGATACCGCGGGCCAGGCCGGTGGAAACCGGAATGACCGACTGGAAGGCCGAGCGCGTGCGGCGCAGGTCTTCGTGGTGATAGGCATCGATCACCGGCTGGTCGTTCATGGCCGAGTGAATGGTGGTGATGGACACATATTCCAGGCCAATGGCCTGATCCAGCAGGCGCAGCAGCGGCACGCCGCAATTGGTGGTGCAGGACGCGTTGGACACCAGCTTTTCGTGCCCGGTTAGACAGTCCTGGTTGATGCCGAACACGATGGTGGCATCGACATCGGCCTCGCTGGCCATAGGCTGGGAAAACAGCACGGCCGGTGCGCCGGCAGCCAGAAAACGCTGGCCGTCGGCGCGGGTGTTGTAGGCTCCGGAGCATTCGAGCACCAGGTCGATGTCCAGCGCAGCCCAGTCGATCGCCTCGGGCGTGGCGCTGCGGATGACCCGTATGGGGCGCCCGTTGATCAACAGATGGTCGGCTTCGACCGTGACTTCACCGGGAAAACGTCCGTGGGTCGAGTCGAAGCGCGTGAGGTATTCGAGACTGGCCATGTCGGCCAGGTCGTTGATCGCCACTACCTCGAAGTCAGCCTGCGCACCGCGCTCGCACAACGCGCGCAGCACGCAACGGCCAATCCGGCCGTAACCGTTGAGGGCGACTCTGTAGGGGCGTTTCTGAGACATGGAGAGTTACGCCTGAAGTCATTCAGATCATGTGGGAGCGGGTTCTACCCGCGAAGAGGACACTGCGGCAGCACATGACTGCGTGTTGTATTCTTCGCGGGTAGAACCCGCTCCCACAGGGGTGTGGATCAGTCTTCGAGCAATTCTTCGGCGGTGGCCAGGATGTTCTCCAAGGTGAAGCCGAACTCTTCGAACAGCGCCGGTGCCGGTGCCGACTCGCCGAAGCTGGTCATGCCGATCACCCGACCTTCCAGGCCCACGTACTTGTACCAGTAGTCGGCATGCGCAGCCTCGATGGCGATGCGCGCGCTGACCTGCAGCGGCAGGACCGATTGCTTGTAGCCTGCATCCTGTGCGTCGAACACGCTGGTGCACGGCATCGACACGACGCGCACGTTGCGGCCCTGTTCGGTCAGCTTGTCGAAGGCTTTGACGGCCAGCCCCACTTCGGAACCGGTGGCGATCAGAATCAGCTCAGGCTCGCCAGCACAATCCTTGAGCACGTAACCGCCACGAGTGATATCGGCCAACTGGGCCTGATCGCGGACCTGGTGATCGAGATTCTGGCGCGAGAAGATCAGCGCCGACGGACCGTCGTTGCGCTCCAGGGCGAATTTCCATGCTACCGCCGACTCGACCGCATCGGCAGGACGCCAGGTGTCGAGGTTCGGGGTGCAGCGCAGGCTCGCCAGCTGTTCGATCGGCTGGTGGGTCGGGCCATCTTCGCCCAGACCGATGGAGTCGTGGGTGAACACGTAGATCACGCGCTTCTTCATCAGCGCCGACATGCGTACCGCGTTGCGGGCGTATTCCATGAAGATCAGGAAGGTCGCGCCGTACGGCACGAAGCCGCCGTGCAGGGCGATCCCGTTCATGATCGCGCTCATGCCGAATTCGCGTACACCATAATAGATGTAGTTGCCGGCGGCGTCATCCGCTTCGACACCCTTGCAGCCTTTCCACAGGGTCAGGTTGGAACCGGCCAGGTCGGCCGAACCACCGAGAATCTCCGGCAGCAACGGACCGAAGGCATTCAAAGCGTTCTGGCTGGCCTTGCGGCTGGCAATGGTCTCGCCCTTGGCGGCTACTTCGGCAATGTAGGCGCTGGCCTTTTCGGAGAAGTCGGCAGGCAGCTCGCCACTCATGCGGCGCACGAATTCGTTGGCCAGTTCAGGGTAGGCAGCGGAGTAGGCGGCGAAGCGCTGGTTCCACTCGGCTTCCAGGGCGACGCCGGCTTCCTTGGCGTCCCATTCCTTGTAGATGTCGGCCGGGATTTCGAACGGGCCGTGGTTCCACTTCAATGCTGCGCGGGTCAGGGCGATCTCCTCGGCACCCAGTGGCGCGCCGTGGCAGTCTTCCTTGCCCTGCTTGTTCGGCGAGCCGAAACCGATGGTGGTCTTGCAGCAGATCAGCGTCGGCTGCTCGCTCTTGCGTGCAGTCTCGATGGCGGTCTTGATTTCGTCCGCATCGTGGCCGTCGACGTTGCGAATCACCTGCCAGCCGTAGGCTTCGAAGCGTTTCGGCGTGTCGTCGGTGAACCAGCCTTCGACTTCGCCGTCGATGGAAATGCCGTTGTCATCGTAGAAGGCGATCAGCTTGCCCAGGCCAAGGGTACCGGCCAGCGCGCTGACCTCGTGGGAAATGCCCTCCATCATGCAGCCGTCGCCGAGGAACACGTAGGTGTTGTGGTCGACGATCTTGTGGCCGTCGCGGTTGAACTGCGCTGCCAGCACTTTTTCCGCGAGCGCAAAACCTACCGCGTTGGCCAGGCCTTGGCCCAATGGACCGGTGGTGGTCTCGACGCCTGGGGTGTAGCCGTACTCGGGGTGACCTGGCGTGCGGCTGTGCAGCTGGCGGAAGTTCTTCAGGTCTTCGATGCCCAGGTCATAGCCGGTGAGGTGCAGTAGCGAATAGACCAGCATCGAGCCATGACCGTTGGACATGACGAAACGGTCGCGGTTGGCGAACGCCGGGTTGGCCGGGTTGTGCTTGAGGAAGTCACGCCACAGCACTTCGGCGATATCCGCCATACCCATGGGGGCACCTGGGTGACCGCTGTTGGCTTTTTGCACGGCATCCATGCTCAGTGCACGAATGGCATTGGCGCGCTCACGACGGCTGGGCATCGCTTATCTCCTGGGGTCTGTGTAGGCAGGGATACAACAAAGGGGGGCATTTTCCCCCACCGGCGGGGGATTGGGCAATCGGACATTTGCCCTGAGCGGTAATTGCCGGGTCATGAACGGACACAACCAATATCAAAACTTTTTGATATTGGTCTTGCGACGCCGCCCGTCGCTCTCTAGACTGCCCAGCCTATGAACCTTCGTGCCCCTGCGTTCGACCATCAGGCAAGTGACGATCTGGCCGCCCTGTGCAAGGCCGGTGGCGATCCCCTGCGCCTGAACGTGCTGCGCGCGCTGGCCAGCGATTCGTTCGGCGTGCTGGAGCTGGCGCAGATCTTCGCGGTGGGCCAGTCGGGGATGAGCCATCACCTCAAGGTGCTTGCCCAGGCCGACCTGGTGGCCACGCGGCGTGAAGGCAACGCGATTTTCTATCGTCGCGCCCTGCCCAACGGTCGTGTGCTGGGCGGACGCCTGCACAGCGCCCTGCTCGAGGAAGTCGACGGGTTGAGCCTGCCGGCCGAGGCGCAGGCGCGCATGGCCGTGGTGCAGCGCCAGCGCGCCGCGGCCAGCGAAGACTTTTTTTCGCGCATGGAAGAGAAGTTCCGCGCCCAGCAGGACCTCATCGCCGGCCTGCCGCAGTACCGCGAAAGCCTGCTGGCCCTGCTCGACAAATTGAGCTTCGCCCAACAAGCCAGTGCCCTGGAAGTGGGTCCGGGCGATGGCGGCTTTCTGCCCGAGCTGGCCCGACGCTTTGCCCACGTCACGGCGCAGGACAACAGCCCGGCGATGCTCGAACTGGCCCGCCAGGTCTGCCTGCGCGAGCAGTTGAGCAACGTGCGCCTGGAACTGGCCGATGCCTTGGCCCCTACCAGCCTGCGCGCCGACTGCGTGGTGCTGAACATGGTCCTGCACCATTTCAGCGACCCGGCTCAGGCGCTTGGCCATCTGGCGCAGCGGGTGCAGCCAGGCGGTAGTCTTTTGGTAACAGAATTGTGCAGCCACAATCAGAGTTGGGCCAAAGAGGCCTGCGGTGATCTCTGGTTGGGGTTCGAACAGGAAGATCTGGCCCGTTGGGCCATCGCTGCGGGGCTTGTTCCCGGAGAGAGCCTCTACGTGGGCTTACGTAATGGTTTCCAGATTCAGGTCCGCCATTTTTCGCGGCCGGCTGGCGACACTCACCATCGGTCAATTTAGGAAACCGTCGAGATGAGCGAATACTCCCTTTTCACCTCCGAGTCCGTCTCCGAAGGACACCCGGACAAGATCGCCGACCAGATTTCCGACGCGGTGCTGGACGCCATCATCACCCAGGACAAGTTCGCCCGCGTGGCGTGCGAAACCCTGGTCAAGACCGGCGTGGCGATCATCGCCGGCGAAGTCAGCACGTCGGCCTGGGTCGACCTGGAAGACATCGTGCGCAAGGTCATCGTCGACATCGGCTACAACAGCTCCGATGTCGGCTTCGACGGTGCCACCTGTGCGGTCATGAACATCATCGGCAAGCAGTCGGTGGACATCGCCCAGGGCGTAGACCGCAGCAAGCCTGAAGACCAGGGCGCTGGCGACCAGGGTCTGATGTTCGGTTATGCCAGCAACGAAACCGACGTGCTGATGCCTGCCCCGATCTGCTTCTCGCACCGCCTGGTCGAGCGCCAGGCCGAAGCGCGCAAGTCCGGCCTGCTGCCGTGGCTGCGCCCCGATGCCAAGTCCCAGGTCACCTGCCAGTACGAAGGCGGCAAGGTCGTGGGTATCGACGCCGTGGTGCTGTCGACCCAGCACAACCCGGACGTGTCCTACGCCGACCTGCGCGAAGGCGTCATGGAGCTGATCGTCAAGCACGTGCTGCCGGCCGAGCTGCTGCACAAGGACACCCAGTTCCACATCAACCCGACCGGCAACTTCATCATCGGTGGCCCGGTGGGTGACTGCGGTCTGACCGGGCGCAAGATCATCGTCGACAGCTACGGCGGCATGGCTCGCCACGGCGGCGGCGCCTTCTCCGGCAAGGACCCGTCCAAGGTCGACCGCTCGGCCGCCTACGCTGGTCGCTATGTGGCCAAGAACATCGTCGCCGCCGGCCTGGCCGAGCGTTGCGAGATCCAGGTGTCCTACGCCATTGGCGTGGCCCAGCCAACGTCGATCTCGATCAACACCTTCGGCACCGGCAAGATCAGCGATGAGCAGATCGTCAAACTGGTACGCGCGCACTTCGACCTGCGCCCGTATGCCATCACCACCATGCTCGACTTGCTGCACCCGATGTACCAGGCCACCGCAGCCTACGGCCACTTCGGCCGTGCGCCGGTGGAAATGACCGTCGGCGACGACACCTTCACCGCGTTCACCTGGGAGCGCACCGACCGTGCCGCCGCCCTGCGCGATGCCGCCGGCCTGAAATAAGCGCCTCGCAGCACCCCGTAAAAAGCCCCGACCAGGCGACTGGCCGGGGCTTTTTTTCGTGTCGGCGCCAACGTTGCGGGACTGATCAGGGCGCGATCGCTTTGACCTGGCTGGCAAAAGGTCCTTCAATAGGTGGATCTCGTCGCCGGCGACTGCACCCTCTCGATCTATCCAGCCGTGAATAAGACGCGTCCTACAGACAGCTACTTCAATTCATCGTCAACTATTCAAAATCACATTCTCGGAGTCACCATGAACACGTTTTCCTCGCTGTGCGCCGTACTGGTCGCCGGTGTGCTGGCCGGCCCGGCAATCGCAGCACCCGCCGCTCCTGCCTCGGCCCCTGCAGCCACCGGCTGCGCCGCCAAGCAGCAGCATGTACAGGCGCAGATCGACATCGCCAAGGCCAACGGCAATCAAAACCAGGTCGACGGGCTGAGCACCGCGCTACGGGAGATCCAGAACAACTGCACCGACAACGGACTGCGCAAGGAGCGTGAAGGCAAGGTGCTCGATGCCAAGCGCGAAGTCAGCAAACGCCAGAGCGATCTGGACAAGGCCATGAAGAAAGGCGATTCGGAGAAGATCAACAAGCGCAAGGACAAACTTGCCGAGGCCCGCAAGGAACTGCAAGACGCCATGGATGAGTTGGACAAGTAACGAACATGCGACGGCGGGTCATCGCAATGACCCATCGTCACTGCCGTACCGTGTTGGCTACATCGAAACGAAGAAGTAACTGACGATGATCGCAAATCCGGCGAACCATACCAGCGATCGCAACGTCGCCCAGTCGGCCAGATAGCAAATGATGTACAGCAGACGCGAAGTGATGAACACCACTGCCAGTACATCCAGCGTCACCTGCTGCGCATTGCCGACGATATCGGAAATCACCACAGCGGCAATGAAGCCGGGAAGAATCTCGAAACTGTTCAACTGGGCCGCATGCGCCCGCTTGGGCAGGCCCTCGAGGGCATCGAGATACGTGCGCGGATCATGGTTCTGCTTCAGGCCGAACTGGCCGCCCGTGAACTTGGCGATATACGCGCAACCGTAGGGCAATATCAACGCGATCAAGACACACCAGAAGGCGACGGTCATACAGAGTTCCTTGTCCAAGTAGTCCACCGTGAGGTGCCCATGCACGGCCGGTACCGAGTAAGAGGACAACTGCCGTGAAAGGTTCGCTGGCGCAGAGTTCCATTGCAATTATCAATTTTGCCGACTTTAGTGGCCTCCCTATAATAAGCGCCGCTGTATCGTTACAGCTTTTTGCGCACCCATTCCAATAAATCGTGTTCTCTGCAGCTCATGCGGAGGCTGGCGCATGCCCTCTTCGGGCAACTCACCTCCTACTCGAGAGAATCCGTATGCCACTTGCATTGTTTGCATTGGCCGTCGCCGCATTCGGCATCGGCACCACCGAATTCGTCATCATGGGCCTGTTGACCGATGTGGCCCAGGACCTGTCCGTCAGCATCCCGGACGCTGGCCTGCTCATCACCGGCTACGCGCTGGGCGTGGTGTTCGGCGCGCCGGTGCTGGCGGTACTCACTGCCAACCTGCCGCGCAAGGCCACCCTGCTGGGCATGACCCTGATGTTCATCCTCGGCAACGTGCTGTGCGCGATGGCGCCCAACTACGCCACGCTGATGGGTGCACGGGTCATCACGGCCCTGTGCCACGGGGCCTTCTTCGGGATCGGCTCGGTGGTCGCCGCAGGGCTGGTAGCGCCGACCAAGCGAGCTCAGGCCATCGCCCTGATGTTCACCGGACTGACCCTGGCCAACGTGCTGGGTGTACCGCTGGGGACCGCTCTGGGCCAGTTCGCGGGCTGGCGCTCCACCTTCTGGGCGGTTTCGGTCATCGGCGTCATTGCCCTGCTGGCGCAGATCGTCTGGCTGCCCAAGGCCATTCCCATGGAGCGCGGCAACCTGGCGCGCGAGTTCCGCGTGTTACGCAAACCCAACGTGTTGCTGCCGCTGGCGATGAGCGCGATGGCCTCCTGCAGCCTGTTCAGCGTGTTCACCTACATCGCGCCGATCCTGCAGGACGTTACCGGCGTCAGCGCCCACGGCATCACCGTGATGCTTCTGCTGTTCGGCGTCGGCCTGACCATCGGCAGCATGCTCGGGGGGCGTCTGGCCGACTCACGCCTGTTGCCTTCGTTGCTGGGCATGGCGATCGCGGTGGTGTTGATCCTGGCCCTGTTCACCCAGACCAGCGGCTCGCTGATTCCGGCCGCGATCACCTTGCTGGCCTGGGGCGTGTTCGCCTTCGCGCTGTGCCCGATCCTGCAATTGCTCATCATCGACCAGGCGCACGAGGCGCCGAACCTGGGATCGACGCTGAACCAGAGCGCCTTCAACCTCGGCAACGCAGCAGGCGCCTGGGTCGGCGGCCTGGTCGTGGCCAGTGGTGCGCCGCTGGTGGACCTGCCCTGGACCGGTGCAATCACTGGTGTGGGTACGCTTGCCTTGGCATTGGTGTTCATCTATTGGCAGCGACGGCCAGTGGCGGTCAACGCTGCGGGCTAAATGAAGTGTGCCGTGCGGGCATGCGGCAACATCCAACCATAGCAGGGCGCCTGATAGGCGCCCTCTATCGATAGATCTTCACCACCTGACCCAGGGAGCCCGGATGCTCGAGATAGTTGCGACATTCATTTGCCTCACCACACTGCTCACCTACGTGAACTTCCGCTTCATCGGCCTGCCGCCGACCATCGGCGTGATGGTCACCGCCCTGATGTTCTCGCTGATCCTGCAAGGCCTGAGTTTCATCGGCTACCCAGGCCTCGAGGATCGCGTCGAAGCGTTGATGAACCAGATCGACTTCGGCGATCTGCTGATGAACTGGATGCTGTCGTTCCTGCTGTTCGCCGGCGCGCTGCACGTGAATCTGGCTGACCTGCGCAACTACCGCTGGCCCATCGGTCTACTGGCCACCTTCGGCGTACTGATCGCCACCTTCGTGATCGGCACCCTGGCGTTCTGGATCTTTGGCCTGTTCGGCTGGCACGTCAGCTTCCTGTATTGCCTGCTGTTCGGCGCCCTGATTTCACCGACCGACCCGATCGCGGTGCTGGGCGTGCTGCGAACCGCCAACGCCTCCAAGCCACTGAAGACCACCATCGTCGGCGAATCGCTGTTCAATGACGGCACGGCAGTCGTGGTGTTCACCGTCCTGCTGGGCATCGCCCAACTTGGCGAAACCCCCACCGTCGGCGCGACGGCCATGCTGTTTCTGCATGAAGCAGTGGGCGGCGTACTGTTCGGCGGCCTGATCGGCTACATCGTCTACCGCATGATCAAGAGCATCGAGCAGTATCAGGTCGAGGTCATGCTGACCCTGGCGCTGGTCATCGGCGGCTCGGTCATGGCCTACGAGCTGCATGTCTCGGCGCCGATCGCGATGGTGGTGGCCGGGCTGATCATCGGCAACCTGGGACGCAACCTGGCGATGAACGACATGACCCGGCGCTATATGGACGGTTTCTGGGAGCTGCTCGACGACATCCTCAACGCCCTGCTGTTCGCCTTGATCGGGCTGGAGCTGTTGCTGCTGCCGTTCTCCTGGCTGCATCTGTTGGCGGCCTCCCTGCTCGCCGTGGCGATCCTGCTGTCGCGGTTGCTCACCGTGGCCCCGGCGATTCTGCTGCTGCGGCGCTTTCGCAGCGTCCCGCGCGGCACCATTCGCGTGCTCACCTGGGGCGGCCTGCGCGGCGGCGTCTCGGTCGCCCTGGCCCTGGCCCTGCCCATCGGCCCGGAGCGCGACCTGCTGCTGAGCATCACCTACATCGTCGTGCTGTCCTCGATTCTGCTGCAGGGCCTGAGCATCGGCAAGCTGGTCAAGGCCGTGACCCGCGAACCCGACACGCAGGCAGTGCGCGAGCACTGATCACTGCCCTTCTGCGTAAAACAAAGAACCCCGCGAGTGCGGGGTTCTTGTTCAGCGCCGGGTCGACATCAGAAGATGTTGATCGGGTACTCGACGAAGGCGCGTACTTCGTTGCCGTCGTCGTTGTAGCCCGAGGCACGGACGTTGTCCGAGGTGCGCAGCCACGAGCCGCGCAGGCGCAGGGTCAGGTCCTTGGCCGGGCCGTTCTGTACCACGTACTGGATCTGGTTGAAGATCTCGCGCTCCTGACCGTCGCCGGTCGGGGTGCGGATGTTGTCGCCACGCACGTAGGCCACCTTGTAGGTCAGGCCCGGCACGCCGAATGTGCGGAAGTCGATGCCGTAGCCCAACTGCCAGGAGACTTCGTCTTCGGCGTTGAAGTCCGACCAGTACGAGTTGGCCAGGAAGATGGTCGAGCCACCGTCACCCACACCGCCGGCGTTCTGGTAGAAACCGTAGTTGTAGCCGGTGTCGCCGGTGCTGCGTTGATGTGCCAGGGTCAGCGAGTGCGGGCCGAAGGCCCAGGTAGCGGCCAGGCTCCAGATCTTGTTGTCGCGGCCGGTGCCCAAGGTGCTGGCATAGTCCTTGTCCAGGTGCGAGCGGTAGCCGTTGAAGTCGAACGTCAGCGATTGCTCGCTCGGCAGGGCCAGTACGTAGTTGAGGTTGATGTACTGCTTCTTCAACCGGTCTTCGACATCGGAGGCATACAAGGCACCGGTCAGGCTGTCGGTGAACTGGTAGCTACCGCCGTACACGTCGATCTTCTTCAGGCCGCCGCTGTCGCGGGCTTCGGCGCTCTTGCGCGCTTCCTGGGTGAAGCGCCCGGCGTTGAGCACCAGGCCATCGATTTCCTTGGAAGTGATCAGGGTGCCGGTGAAGCTTTCCGGCAACAGGCGTGAATCGTCGAAGTTGAGCACCGGCAGTGCTGGCATCTGATCGCCGTACTTGATCACGGTGTTGGAAATACGCACCTTCACCGCTGCCCCGGCACGGGCCAGGTCGTGGGGCGCGCTGCTCGGATCATCCGAAGTACCGCCACGCTTGAAGAAGTCGATGCCGCCAGCACCGGCGCGACCGGTACCGCCATCCAGGCGCAGAGCATACAGACCGAAGGCATCGACGCCGACGCCGACCGTGCCCTGGGTAAAACCGGAGTTGAACTTGGCGATCACGCCCTGGCCCCACTCGGCCTTGTCCTGCCCGCCATGCTTGTAGTCACGGCTGATATAGGCATTGCGCAGCAGTACATTGAGGTGGCTGTCTTCGACGAAACCCTTGGCATCGGCCTGCTCGTTGGCCATGGCTTGGGTAGCCGCCATCACGCCCAGGGCGAGGACAGCCCATTTCTTGTTCAACATCTTGTTTTCCCTAATCACCAGTGAGGACGCTACACGACCACCCGCTTGTTTTCCGTCGTTCGTGCGACCTGCGCAGCGCTCTGCAACAGGCGTTCGAACGGTGGGGCAGGGTCTATGAGGATCCGTGTGCGGGGTCGGATCCTAGCGATGGGGGACAACGAAAGTCAAAATTTCGTGAAACTTTGTGGCTATAAGAAGGTCGCGCGATGGAATAACGCCCATGAAAAAGCCCGGCATCAGGCCGGGCTTTTCAGGGCGACTCAGGCCAACTCAACCGCGCACAGGTGCCGGCTGCTGCTGGGTCAGGCAGTGGATGTTGCCGCCGCCGAGCAGCAGTTCGCGGCCTGGCACCATGACCACTTCATGCTCTGGAAACAGCTTCTGCAGCAAGGCCTGCGCCTTGCCGTCGAGCGGATCGTCGAAGCTTGGGGCGATGATGCCGCCGTTGACGATCAGGAAGTTCACGTAGGAACCGGCCAGACGCACGGACGGATGACGCTCCTGGCTGCCGGCAACCAGGTCGACGCCGTCGCATTCCTCCTGAGTGGCATAGAGAGGCCCGGGAATCGGCATCTTGTGCACTACCAGCGCCCGGCCCTTGGCATCGACGCTGTTTTCCAGCACCTGCAAAGCGGCCTGGCAACGCGGATAGTTCGGGTCGCTGGCGTCGTCGGTCCAGGCCAGCAGCACTTCACCGGGACGCACGTAGCAACAGAAGTTGTCGACGTGGCCGTCGGTCTCGTCGTTGAACAGGCCGTCGGGCAGCCAGATGATCTTCTCCACCGCCAAGTGATCGGCCAGGATGTGTTCGATCTGGCCGCGGTCCAGGTGTGGGTTGCGATTGCGGTTGAGCAGGCACTCTTCGGTAGTGATCAGCGTGCCTTCGCCGTCAACGTGGATGGAGCCACCCTCGAGCACGAAACGGTGGGTGTGATAACGCTGGCAGCGTTCCATGTCCAGGACCTTGCTGGCGACCTGCTCGTCGCGGTTCCAGGGCGCGTAGAGTCCGCCCAGAAAGCCACCCCAGGCGTTGAAGGCCCAGTCCACGCCGCGGACTTCGCCACCGTGGTCGACGACGAAGGTCGGCCCGGTATCGCGCATCCAGGCATCGTCGCTGCTGATCTCGACCACACGGATGTTGGGCACGTCCAGGCGCGCGCGCGCGTTGTCGTATTGCCCGGCAGACACACCGACCGTGACCGGTTCGAAACGCGCGATGGCCTTGGCCAGGGCGACATGCGCCGCCTGCACCGGCTTGCCACCCAGGCGCCAGTTGTCCGGGCGCTCGGGCCACAGCATCCAGGTCTGGGTATGGGGTGCCCATTCGGCCGGCATGTGGAAACCGTCGGCGCGAGGGGTACTGTCGAGCGTGGTCATGGGTCAGGGCTCCGGTGGTCCATGAAAAGGTATGGGCGCACTCTACAGGTTGTCGGGCGGATCGTGAAACACACCCGCCGCAGGGCGCGCCAGCGACTGATTCAGCAGGCCATTTCGTCCAGCACCCGCGCCACGCTGTCGACGAAGAAGTCCACGCTCTGCCGGGTAGTCACCATCGGTGGCTTGATCTTGAGGATGTTCAGATAGTCACCGGTGGGTTGCATGAAGATGCCCAGTTCCCGTAGCCGCTCGCACAACAGCGCCGTCTCCTGGGTCGCCGGCTCCAGGCTGTGGCGGTCGCGCACCAGCTCCAGGCCCAGATAGAAGCCGGACCCGTGCACGGCACCCACCAGCGGATGCTCATCGAGCAAGGCCAGCAGGCGGGCCTTGAAATGTCCGCCGACCACCCGCGCGTTTTCCCACAATCCCTCTTCGGCCATGACGTCGAGCACCGCCATGCCAATGCGGCAACTCACCGGGCTGCCACCGGCCGACGAGAAGAAATAACCCTCGACCTCCAGCGCCTCGGCAATCTCGCGACGGGTGATCACCGCGCCCAATGGATGACCATTGCCCATGCCCTTGGCCATGGTGATGATGTCCGGCACGACGCCTTGCTGTTCGACCCCCCAGAAATACTCGCCGAGTCGGCCATAGCCGACCTGCACTTCGTCGGCGATGCACACGCCTCCGCGGGCGCGGACCCGCTCGTAGACCTGTTGCAGATACCCCTCGGGCAGGGCAATGCCACCGGCGTTACCGTACACCGGCTCGCAGATGAAACCGGCCAGTTGACGCCCCTGCGCATCCAATCGATGCAAGGTATCGTCGACGCTGCGCACGTAGCCCGCGGTGCTGTCGGCGCCGCGGAAGGTGCCGCGGTAGCTGTTGGCCGCCATCACCGGATGGACCCAGTCCGGACGCGTGCTCAAGGCCTGCGGGTTGTCGGCGATGGAGGTGGAAATGGCATCGGTGGCCACCGACCAGCCATGGTAGGCCTCGAGCATGCTGAGCATGTCACGGCCACCGCTGGCCGCCCAGGCCAGCCGAATCGCCAGGTCGTTGGCCTCCGTGCCGCTGTTGACCAGAAACACCCGATCGAACCCTTCGGGGGCCAACGCCAGCAGGCGCTCGGAAAACTCGGCGATCGCGGCATAGTGAAAACGTGAGTTGGTGTTGAGCAGCGACCATTGTCGCGCCGCCACCTGGGCCATGCGCGGATGCCCATGGCCAAGTACCGCGACGTTGTTGAGCATGTCCAGATACGCCTGGCCGTGCATGTCGATCAGATGGTTGCGCCAGCCGCGCTCGATCTGCGGCGGCGCCTGGTAATAATGCTTCTGCGAACGCGCGAAGCTGGCGTCGCGACGCCGCAGCAGAAGGTCCGCATCGGGGGGTGTCGGTGCATCGCAATCGATGCCCAGCACAAACGCCGGCGAAGGGCACAGACGCTGCCAGGCTGCTGCCCGCGCCGGCGTACAGAACAGCGGCGGACTCAGCTCGGGAATGCGGCACAGTTGCACCAGCAGCGAACCGTCGACCTGACCCAGCGGGGCGCCCGCCGCGAGCACCGTCCCGGCTGGGCAAGGACAATCGAGCCCCCACAGGTGCAGGCTCGCGAAGGCGCCTTCGAGCACCACGCTGGCATCGGCCAGTCGCCGCAGCGTACCAGCCCAGGGCGCTTGCAGGGATGTGCCCGGCGGCGCCTGGACCTGCACATGCAGTGCGCAGGTCGCCGATGCCGAGCAGGTGTCGATGCGGGTACGCGAGAGGCGGTACTCGCCATACCGGGTGCAGGCCCAGCCACCGACCGCTGCGGCATCGGCCAGCAGCCGTTCGTCGATATTCGCTTGCTCCCAATTGCCGTCCGCGAAATGCTCGCTGAGCACGCTCAAATCCACGGAGCAAACTGTCGAGTGCGTCACGCCGGCGAACAACGGCAATATGCCATCGCTTGAAGATTCGGGTATGCTCCGACCCACACTGCTGAAAATTGCCGCTTCCATCAATTCGAATGGTTCTGCGGTAGCTATGTCGAAGATCTCCCACTCGTGCTCGACATTGGCCCGGATGTAGTCGTTATCCGGCGCCACGCTCAACTGCCGGGCGCTGCTGGTTACCAGCACCGCCGCTCGCAGTACCACCAACGGCCACAGCGCACGCATCTCGGCTTCGCTCAGCGGATTGGCCTGATGATAGGCCGTCACTGCCGGCAACACCGCGAACGGATCGCCATGGGCATGATGCAGCAGCGCGGCGCAGGTTGCCGCCAGGTCCGCCACACGCCAGGTGTGCACCAGATCACCAAAATCGATCAGCCCCGTCAGCTGCCAGCGCAGATCCGCATCGCGCTGCCAGACAGTGTTGTCGTCGGTGATGTCCAGATGCACCGCCTGCATCGGCAGATCGACGCTCACCTGTCCCAGCCGACGCTGGGCCTGAAACGCCATTTCGACCACACGGCCACGTTGCCGTGGATCATCGAGCGTCGGCAGCAGGCGATCAAGCAACTTATGCGCGTGGCGCGGGTCCCATTGCAGCGTGCGCGCAAGGCCTGGGTGCCGAAAGTCGATCAAGGCGCGGTCCACCTCACCGCACAATCTGCCGATGCGGGCGATCGGTTCGGGCCCCAGGTGCTTGAGACGGGTCAGCGGCTGGCCTTCCAGATAGCTCAACACGCGCATCTGCAGGCGCTGTTGGCCGAGCGTTACGGCCACGGTGTCGCGACCGTCGGTCGCCAGCAGCACATGAGGCACTGACAGGCTACTGCGGGCCAGATGCAGCATCGCGGCATGCTGGGCAGCCAGTGCCTGACGGGCTCCCTCATCGTGACAGAACTTCAACACCCAGCGGCCCTGTGGGTTTTCGACCCGAAAGTTCAGGTCCTGCTGGCTACCCAGGCTGTACAACTGGCCCTGCAGGCCGTAGTGCTCGAACAACAATGCCTGCGCCTGTTCGATACTCACCACGGGGTTGGGAAGACTGGCACGTTGCACGAGCGAGTCGAGCGGCATGAGTAAAACCTCGATGGCCTGATTTGCAAGTACTGTAGCGGTTCGCCGCGCGACATTTCCACCATCGGCAACGTTGTCTCTCGCGACGCGATCGCGCAGGCCGGTGGCTACTGAACCATGCTGCACAACCATGCTGCACATTCGTTTAACCAATCGGGCTTGCACCGCCGCGCCCATCCACACAAGCTAGGCTGCAACGAATCTTTGTCAGCTAAGGAAGAAGGCTTTCGACATGCGCATTCTCATCACCGGCGGCGCCGGTTTCATCGGCTCGGCACTGGTTCGGCACCTGATCGCCAACACCGAGCACGAAGTTCTCAACCTCGACAAGCTGACCTACGCCGGCAACCTCGAATCACTGACCGAAATCGCCAACGACAGCCGTTACGAATTCGTCCAGGCCGACATCGCCGACCAGGCAGCGGTCGCCGCCGTGCTGGCGCGTTTCCAGCCCCACGCGATCATGCACCTGGCCGCTGAATCCCACGTCGACCGCTCCATCGACGGGCCGGGCGAGTTCATCCAGACCAACGTGGTCGGCACCTATGCCCTGCTCGAAGCCACCCGTGGCTACTGGCAGCAGCTCCCAGCAGCCGAACGCGACGCCTTCCGCTTCCACCATATTTCCACCGACGAGGTCTATGGCGACCTGCATGGCGTGGACGACCTGTTCACCGAAACCACGCCGTACGCGCCAAGCTCGCCCTACTCCGCCAGCAAGGCAGCCTCCGACCATCTGGTACGCGCCTGGCAGCGCACCTACGGCCTGCCGGTGCTGATCACCAACTGCTCGAACAACTACGGCCCGTATCACTTCCCGGAGAAACTCATTCCGCTGGTGATTCTCAACGCCCTGGCCGGCAAGCCGCTGCCGGTGTACGGCAATGGCATGCAGGTGCGTGACTGGCTGTACGTCGAAGACCATGCCCGCGCCCTGTTCAAGGTCGTCACCGAAGGCGTGGTCGGCGAGACCTACAACATCGGCGGCCACAACGAGCAGAAGAACATCGACGTGGTGCGCAGCATCTGCGGCTTGCTCGATGAGCTGGCACCGCAGCGTCCGGACGGTGTGGCGCACTATGCCGACCTGATCACCTTCGTCACGGATCGCCCGGGCCACGATCTGCGCTACGCCATCGACGCCAGCAAGATCGAGCGCGAACTGGGCTGGGTCCCGCAGGAAACCTTCCAGACCGGCCTGCGCAAGACCGTGCAGTGGTATCTGGACAATCTTCAATGGTGCCGTCGCGTGCAGGACGGCAGTTATCAAGGTGAACGCCTGGGCTTCACCGAACCTAAGGACTTGATCGCATGATGAAAGGTATCGTTCTGGCCGGGGGCTCCGGCACCCGCCTGCACCCTATTACCCTGGGTGTTTCCAAGCAGTTGCTGCCCATCTACGACAAGCCGATGATCTACTACCCGATCTCGGTACTGATGCTGGCCGGCATCCGCGAGATCCTGCTGATCTCCACGCCTCAGGACCTGCCGCAATACCGCCAGTTGCTGGGCGATGGCAGCCAGTTCGGGATCAACATCCAGTTCGCCGAACAGCCGGCGCCGGACGGCCTGGCCCAGGCGTTCCTGATCGGTGAGGAATTCATCGGCGACGACCCGGTGTGCCTGATCCTGGGCGACAACATCTTCCACGGCCAGCACTTCAGCGATCAGCTCAAGCGCGCCTCGGCGCACCCTACCGGCGCTACCGTATTCGGTTACTGGGTCAAGGACCCCGAGCGTTTCGGCGTGGTCGAGTTCGACGAGGACGGTCGCGCACTGTCCATCGAAGAAAAGCCGGCCGAGCCCAAGTCCAGCTACGCGGTCACCGGCCTGTACTTCTACGATAACGACGTGGTGCGCATCGCCAAGGACGTCCAGCCTTCGCCGCGCGGCGAGCTGGAAATCACCGACGTCAACAATGCTTACCTGGAACGCGGCGACCTGCGCGTCGAGCGCTTCGGCCGTGGCTTCGCCTGGCTCGACACCGGTACCCACGACAGCCTGCTCGATGCCTCGCAATACGTGCAGACCATCGAACACCGTCAGGGGCTGAAAGTGGCCTGCCTGGAAGAAATCGCCTACCAGAACCACTGGATCGATCGCGAACAGTTGCTGGTGCGCGCCAAGTACTTCGGCAAGACCGGCTACGGCCAGTACCTGTACGCGCTGGCCGGAGAAACCCGATGAACGTGATCGCTACCGAACTGCCCGATGTATTGATCATCGAGCCGAAGGTTTTCGGTGACGAGCGCGGCTTCTTCTACGAAAGCTTCAATGCCCGGGCTTTCAAGGAAGCGACTGGCATCGACCTGCCGTTCGTCCAGGACAACCACTCGCGTTCGGCCCGTGGCGTGCTGCGCGGGCTGCACTATCAGGTGCAGCATGCCCAAGGCAAGCTGGTGCGCGTGGTTGCCGGGCAAGTGCTGGACGTCGCGGTGGACATCCGCCGCAGTTCGCCCAACTTCGGCAAGTGGGTGGCCGTCGAGCTGTCCGCGCAGAACAGCCGCCAGCTGTGGATTCCGCCGGGCTTCGCCCACGGCTTCGTGGTCCAGAGCGAGTACGCCGAATTCCTCTACAAGACCACCGACTACTACGATCCGTCTTCGGAACGCAGCATCGCGTGGGATGACGAGCAATTGGCAATCGATTGGCAGCTGGATACAGCGCCATCGCTGTCGGCCAAGGACCTGGCCGGCAAGCGCCTGGAAGAGGCCGACGTGTTTCCGTGATCGGCCTGTGGCAACGTCGCGATGCATGTCACCCGTGCTTCGCGGCAGCTGCCTGACGCATAATACGCCGGTCCATCCCGGCGTGTTGTCCTATGACCTCCAGATCTTCCTCCACTCGCAGACCCCGCTGGCGCAGCCTGGCGATCCTCGCTTTGTGCCTGGCGCCGCTGTTATGGCCCCTGGAACACCTGGCCGAGCGCTATTACAAAAGCGAGCTGGTCAGCCAGAACCGGCAGACGCTGGACCTCTACGTCGCCAACCTGCTGGGCACCCTGCACCGCTACGAAACCCTGCCGCAAATCCTCGGTGACCTGCCCGCGCTGCGTGCGCTGCTGGCTGCACCTCGCGACCCTCAAGCAACGCTAGACGCCAACCATCTGCTCAAGGACATCCGCGAACAGACCGGGGCGGAAGTCATGTACCTGCTGGACGCCGACGGCAATACGTTGGCTGCCTCCAACTGGGAGCAGCGCGACAGTTTCGTCGGTCGCAACTTCGCCTTTCGCCCCTATTACAGCGATGCCGTCGCCGGGCGCCTGGGACGCTTCTTCGGGCTTGGCACCACGTCGGCAAAACGCGGCTACTTCTTCGCCGCCGCCGTACATGACCAGGACAAGGTCATCGGCGTGCTGGTGGTGAAGGTCGACCTCGACCACACCGAAACCCTGTGGGGCAAGACGCCCGAACAGCTCCTGCTCACCGACCACAACGGCGTGGTCATCCTCACTTCGCGGCCCGAATGGCGCTTCCGGGCCACACGCCCGCTCAGCGATGGCGAGCGTCAGGCCATCGTCTCGATCCTGCCCTACCCCACCCGCGACCCGCAGCCGCTGAATCTGGACGCCGACGCCTGGCTCACCCAGACGCGAACCATCGCCGAAACCGGCTGGAACGTCAGCATCCTCGCCCCCAAGACCTTGCTCGATCGCCCGGTGCGCACCGTCGTAGCGGTGGGCGGAGCCCTGCTCCTGGCATTGATGCTGCTGCTGGGTCTGATGATGCAGCGTCGCCGCCACTACCTCGAGCGCATCGAATTCGAAGGCCGCACCCGACATGAGTTGGAAACGCGGGTGGTGGAACGCACCAGTGCGCTGGAAGGGCTCAACAGCAAGCTGCGCCAGGAAGTGCTCGAACGCGAGCAGGCCCAGCAGGAGCTGGTGCGTGCTCAGGACGAACTGGTGCAGGCCGGCAAGCTGTCGGCGCTGGGCACCATGTCGGCCAGCATCAGCCATGAGCTCAATCAGCCCCTGGCGGCCATTCGCAGCTACGCCGAGAACACCGAAGTGCTCCTCGACCACGAGCGCATCGAGGATGCGCGGGGCAACCTCAAGTTGATCAGCGAACTGACCGGCCGCATGGCGTCGATCATCGCGCACCTGCGTGCCTTCGCCCGTCGCGACCGCCACGCCCTGGAAAGCGTCGCCCTGCAGCCGGCCCTCGACGATGCCCTGGCGCTGCTCGCCAAGCGCCGCCGGGCCATGGCCGTCGAGCTGATCCGCGACCTGCCCGATGCGCCGCTCTGGGTCCAGGCCGGCGAAACCCGGCTGCGTCAGGTGCTGGGCAACCTGCTGGCCAATGCCCTCGATGCCCTGACCGAAAAAGCCACGCCACGATGCCTCTGGCTCAGCGCCGAACAGACCGCCGACGGCGTGGAGCTGCGCATCCGCGACAACGGCCCCGGCTTTACCAGCGAAGCCATGGCCCGGGCACGCGAGCCGTTCTTCACCACCAAGACACGCACACAAGGGCTTGGCCTGGGCCTGGCGATCTGCGATACGCTGATGCGCGCACTGGGCGGCGAACTGCTGCTGTCCAACCATCCCCAAGGCGGCGCCCTGCTGATCCTGCGTTTACGCGCTGGAGAGCCGGGCGTCAGCCTGCAAGCCCCCGAGGACCCATCGGCATGACCAGCGACAGCGCCATCGACAGCAAGATCCAGGTCGTGCTGATCGACGACGATCCCCATCTGCGTCAGGCCTTGAGCCAGACCCTGGACCTGGCCGGCCTCAAGGTGCTGGCCCTGGCCGATGCCCAGGGCCTGTCCGCACGCATCGAGCGCGACTGGCCTGGCGTGGTGGTCAGCGATATCCGCATGCCGGGCATCGACGGCCTGCAATTGCTCGAACAACTGCATGCCCGCGATACCGAGCTGCCGGTCTTGCTGATCACTGGCCACGGCGACGTGCCGCTGGCCGTGCAGGCGATGCGCGCCGGGGCCTACGACTTCCTCGAAAAACCGTTCGCCAGCGACGCGCTGCTCGACAGCGTACGCCGCGGCCTGGCCGTGCGCCGCCTGGTGCTGGACAACCGCAGCCTGCGCATGGCCCTGAGCGATCGGCAGCAATTGAGTACGCGACTGGTCGGCCAGTCGGCCTCCATGGCGCGCCTGCGCGAGCAGATCGGCGCGCTGGCCGGGACCCGCGCCGACGTGCTGATCCTGGGCGAAACCGGTGCCGGCAAGGAGGTCGTGGCGCGCGCCTTGCACGACCTGTCCAGCCGCCGCAGCGGCCCTTTCGTGGCGATCAACGCCGGCGCCCTCGCCGAATCGGTGGTGGAAAGCGAGCTGTTCGGCCATGAACCCGGCGCCTTCACCGGCGCGCAGAAACGCCGCATCGGCAAGTTCGAGTTCGCCAACGGCGGCACCCTGTTCCTCGACGAAATCGAAAGCATGAGCCTGGATGTGCAGGTCAAGTTGCTGCGCTTGCTGCAGGAACGGGTGGTCGAACGCCTGGGGGGCAACCAGCAGATCCGTCTGGATATCCGGGTGATCGCCGCGACCAAGGAAGACCTGCGCCAGGCCGCCGATCAGGGACGCTTTCGCGCCGACCTGTATTACCGCCTCAATGTTGCCTCGCTACGCATTCCGCCCTTGCGCGAGCGGGGCGAAGACGTGCTGATGCTGTTCCAGTACTACGCCGATGCCGCGGCCGAACGCCACGGCGTGCTGGCCAACGAACTCTCCGCAGCGCAACGCGCGTTGTTGTTGCGACACAGCTGGCCGGGCAACGTGCGCGAACTGCAGAACGCTGCCGAGCGCTTCGCCCTGGGCCTGGAACTGGCGCTGGACAACGGCGAACCCGGCCCGGTGGAGATGACCCGCACGGTCACGGGCGGGCTCAGCGATCAGGTCGAGCATTTCGAACGCGCCTTGATCGCGGCCGAGATGAGCCGCTCGCACACCTCCGTTCGCAGCCTGGCAGAAGCCCTCGGCATCCCCCGCAAGACCTTGCACGACAAGCTGCGCAAGCACGGCCTGAGCTTTGGTGGAGGCGAGGAACATGAGTGAAATCCAGGCCCTCGAGCGGCTGCTGCATCATGACATTCCGCTGACCGGCGACATGGGCCTGCGCGTGCGGGCCTGGGACAACCATTGCCTGCGCCTGCATGTGCCGCTGGCACCGAACGTCAACCACAAGAGCACGATGTTCGGCGGCAGCCTGTACTGTGCCGCTGTGCTGGCGGGCTGGGGTTGGCTGCACCTGCGCCTGGGCGAGGCCGGCCTGAGCGGTGGCCATATCGTCATCCAGCAGGGTCAGATCGACTATCCCCTGCCGGTGGCCGGCGACGCCCTGGCCGTGTGCGAAAACATCGACGAGGCTCTTTGGCAGCGCTTTCTCAAGACCTACCGACGCCATGGCCGGGCGCGCCTGCAACTGCAGACCCAGGTGCTGGATGGCGAGCGCTGTGCGGTCACGTTCAGCGGTCAGTACGTGGTGGTTGCCCACACCCCGCCTGCGCCAGCGTAACCAGCGACTGACGCCAGGGCACATTGCTGGGCAGCGCCAGAAACGACGGATTGAGCAGTGACTCGCGGGCCGCATAGACAAACGGCTGCCCGTCGATCTGCAACACTTCGCCACCCGCGCCTTCGAGCACGCCCTGGGCCGCCGCGGTGTCCCACTGCGAAGTTGGCGCCAGGCGCGGATAGCAATCGGCGGCGCCTTCGGCCAACAGGCAGAACTTCAGCGAACTGCCGACACTGACCAGCTCCAGCGGGCCCACCACGGTGCTCAGACCGGCCAGCAGGTGCTCCTGTTCGGGGCTGGAATGTCGCCGACTGGCGACCACGGTAAACGCGCTGCCGGGCGCAGGCACACTGCGTACACCGATCGGTTGGGCCGGTTCTCCGCCCGCTGCATGCCAGGCACCCAGCCCGGCACCGCCATAGTAGGCACTGCCCGTTGTCGGCACGGTGACCACGCCGAACACCACCCGGCCGTTCTCGATCAACGCGATGTTGACGGTGAATTCTTCGCTGCCGTTGATGAACTCCTTGGTGCCGTCCAGCGGATCGACCAGCCACCAGCGGGTCCAGCGTTCACGCACCGCGAGGGCGATGTCTGCATCCTCTTCGGACAGGATCGGGATATCGGGCGCCAGCGCCGTCAACCCGTCGACGATGATCTGATGCGCCGCCAGATCGGCGGCAGTCACCGGCGACTCGTCGGCCTTGGCCATGACCTGCACATCGGCCCGCCAGAACGGCAGGATCGCCGCGCCGGCCTGATGGGCCAGCGCCACGACTTCGGGCAACAGATGTTCGACGTCGCTCACAGGCTGAACACTCCGCGCTGGATCAACAGGTCGCGCGCCAGGTACAGGGCGGCCAATGCGCGGCCTTCGGAAAACTGCGGATGCTGGGCCAGGTCGGACAGGTCGCGCAGGTTGACCCGTTCGACGCGCATCGGCTCCGGCTCGTCGCCCTCGAGCCGCTCCTCGTACAGCCCCTGCGCCAGCACGACCTGGATCTTCTGGCTCATGTACCCAGGCGATAGCGACAGTTCGGTGAGGTGCTCCAGTTCACGTGCGCCGAATCCGGCCTCCTCCTTGAGCTCGCGGTCGGCGGCCGCCAACACGTCTTCACCCGGCTCGATCAAACCCTTGGGCAACGACAGTTCATAAGCATCGGTCCCGCCGCAATATTCCTCGACCAGCAGGGCATGCTCGGCATCGGCCATCGCCACGATCATCACCGCACCGTAACCATTGCCGCGGCCCACGAGACGCTCGTAGGTGCGCTCCACGCCATTGGAGAAGCGCAACTGCACTTGCTCGACACGGAACAGGCGACTGCTGGCAACGATTTCGCGGGCGAGGACTTCGGGTTTCTGGCGCATCGGGCAGCTCCTGGACGTGAACGGGTTACTATACCGTGGCTTGGCCTGCGGCAGGCCACCCTTGATCCACCACTGCCCGAGAATCTTCGCTATGCCTTGCCTCGCCTGGAGCACCATCGACACCGTCCTGCTGGACATGGACGGCACCCTGCTCGACCTGCATTACGACAATCACTTCTGGCTGGAGCATCTGCCCCAACGCTATGCGCAACTGCACGGGGTCAGTCTGGCGATGGCGCAGTTGGAGCTGCAACCGTTGTTCACCGACAACGCCGGCAAGCTGAACTGGTACTGCCTGGATTTCTGGACCCGCGAGCTGAACATCCCGGTGCGCGAGCTCAAACGCGAAACCGCCGAGCTGATCGCGCTGCGGGCCGACGCCGACACGTTCCTGGCCGCCATCAAGCAGGCCGGCAAGCGCGTGATCATGATCACCAACGCCCACCGCGACTCGCTGTCGCTGAAACTGGAGCGCATCGAGCTGGCGCCCTATTTCGAGCGGATGATCAGCTCTCACGACTACGGCTACCCCAAGGAAAACGCGCAGTTCTGGGACGCCCTGCAGGCCGACATCGGCTTCGACCCGGCGCGCAGCCTGTTCATCGATGACACCCTGCCCGTGCTGCGCAGCGCCCGGGCCTACGGGATCAAGCACCTGCTGGCGGTCAGCGAGCCCGACAGCCGCAAGGGCGCCAAGGACACAGAGGAGTTCGCGGCGGTGGGTGACTACCGCGAGCTCATCGCGGGTTTGTGACCCGCCCGGCTGGCCAGGGACCTACCGCCAGCGCGTGTCGCTATACTGCGCATCGCCAACCCAGGAGCGAGCATGGACATCAAGCAACTCAAATTCCTCATCGCGTTGGATGAAACCCGGCACTTCGGCCAGGCCGCAGCGCGCTGTCACATCACTCAGCCGACCCTCTCGATGCGCCTGCGCAACCTTGAAGAAGAACTCGACTTGCCGTTGGTGAAGCGCGGCCAGCGCTTCGAAGGTTTCACCGCGCCCGGCGAGCGCGTGCTGGCCTGGGCGCGTACCGTCCTGGCCGCCTACGATGGCCTGCAGGCCGAAGCGGCGGCGTGCCGCGGCCACCTGGTCGGGACGCTGCGTCTGGGTGTGGTGCCACTGTCCAGTTTCGACCCGGTGCCGCTGCTGCACACCCTGCACGGCGAGCACCCCAACCTGCGCTTCGAACTCAGCTCGCTGAGCTCCGAGCAGATCCTCGAACAGCTGGCGAGCAACCGCATCGACCTGGGCGTCTCGTTTCTGGAGCGGCTGGACCAGGAGCGCTTCGAATCGCGCGCACTGGGCGAAACGCGCATGGGCCTGCTGTTCGATCAACGTCACTACGATTTCGGCGAGCAGGCCCTGAGTTGGGAAGCCCTGACCGAACTGCCCCTGGGCATGCTCACCACCGGCATGCATTTTCGCCAGTCCATCGATCACAACTTCCACTCGCGCGGGCTCGCACCGCAACCGCTGCTGCAGACCGATGCCGTCCATCAATTGATCCAGGCCGTTCACGGTGGGCTGTGCTGCGCGATCATGCCCCTGGCAGGCGGGCTCGAAGGCTTGACCGAGCACCTGCGCCTGCAACCCATCGCCGAGGCCCACACGCTGGCGCCTCTGGGCTTGATCATGCGCCGCGCGGCGCCCCGTTCGGCACTGGCCGAAGCCTGCTTCAAGCTCTATGACGCGCCATGATCAATGCGGTCTATCGTCGCATCGGTAATAGCAATTAGACGCTAGGCAATCCTGCGCCTAGGCTTAAAGCTGAATTCATTGCCGGTCAATTCCCATGAACGCCAAGCACCCGGCCAGCGCGGTGCCCGTTTCTACCTCGGCTGCCCCTCTCGCCAGTCCCACCGCCAGCCAGACCTACAGTTACTGCAGCTTGAGCCTGGACGAACCCGGCAGCACGCCATTGGCCGAAGAAGTGGCACTGGCGATCGCCTACAACGGCATCAGCCAGGCCGTCATGCTGGTCACCCCCACCGACCTCGAAGACTTCGTCACCGGTTTCAGCATCGGCAGCGGTATCGTGGCCGGCGCCGATGAAATCTACGACGTCAAGCTCAGCGGCGCAGGCTCGGCACGTCATGCCGAGGTGCAGATCGCCAATCGCGCCTTCTGGAACCTCAAGACCCAGCGTCGGCAATTGGCCGGCAGCAGCGGCTGCGGGCTGTGTGGCGTAGAAGCTGTCGAACAGGCATTGCCGGACCTGGCGGTATTGCCCGGCGCGGCCCTGCCGCCAGCGCAATGGCTCGAAGGCCTGCGCCAGCGCATCGGTGCCTTCCAGCCACTGGGCCAGCGCAGCGGCGCGGTCCACGCGGCGCTGTTCATGGACGCCACCGGCACCCTGCTGCTGGGCCGCGAAGACATTGGCCGCCACAACGCGCTCGACAAAGTGATCGGCGCCCTGGTGCGGCAGAACATCGACAGTACCGGCGGGCTGGCCATCGTCACCAGCCGCTGCAGCCTGGAACTCATCCAAAAAGTATTGCGCGCCGGCATCCAGACCCTGGTCAGCCTGTCGTCGCCGACCGGCCTGGCCCTGCAATGGGCACGCCGGCACAACCTGAACCTCATCCACCTGCCGCAGCACAGCGCGCCGCGGGTCTATAGCCCTGCGTTGGAGAATCAAGCGTGAGCATTCACAATCAAGCCGACAAGACTCCTGTTCCTCGCTACAAGCCCTACAAGGGCGCTGCCGGCGGCTGGGGCGCACTGATCAGCGTGACGCAGTTCTGGCTGAGCAGCGACAACGCCCTGAAGAACATCCGCACCATGCTCAAGACCAACCAGAACGGCGGTTTCGACTGCCCGGGCTGTGCCTGGGGCGACTCGCCGGAAAGCGGCATGGTGAAATTCTGCGAAAACGGCGCCAAGGCCGTGAACTGGGAGGCGACCAAGCGTCGCGTCGACCCGGCCTTCTTCGCCAAGCACAGCGTCACCTCGCTGCTGGAGCAGAGCGACTACTGGCTCGAATACCAGGGCCGCCTGACCGAGCCGATGGTCTATGACGCCGCCAGCGATCGCTATGTACCGATTGCCTGGGACGATGCCTACGCGCTGGTCGCCAAGCACCTGCTCAATCTGGAAAGCCCTGACCAGGCCGAGTTCTATACCTCGGGCCGGGCCAGCAACGAAGCGGCGTATCTGTACCAGCTGTTCGTGCGCGCCTATGGCACCAACAACTTCCCCGACTGCTCGAACATGTGCCACGAGGCCAGCGGCGTGGCCTTGTCGCAGAGCGTCGGGGTGGGCAAGGGTACGGTGACGTTCGACGACTTCGAGCATGCCGATGCCATCTTCGTCTGGGGCCAGAACCCCGGCACCAACCACCCGCGCATGCTCGAACCGCTGCGTGAAGCGGTCCAGCGCGGTGCGCAGGTGGTCTGCATCAACCCGCTCAAGGAGCGTGGCCTGGAACGCTTCCAGCACCCACAGCACCCGATCGAGATGCTCACCAACGGTGACCGTCCGACCAACACCGCCTACTTCCGTCCGGCCCTGGGCGGCGACATGGCGATGATGCGTGGCATGGCCAAGTTCCTGCTGCAATGGGAGCGCGAAGCCCAGGCCAACAATGCACCGTCGGTGTTCGACCACGACTTCCTCAACGAGCACACCGCCACTGTGCTCGAATACCTGGCAGCGATCGATGAGACGTCGTGGGAGCACATCGTCGAGCAGTCCGGCCTGCCGCTGGCCGATATCGAGCTTGCCGCGCGCATGTACCTCAAGGGCAAGAACGTCATCATGTGCTGGGCCATGGGTATCACCCAGCACCGCCACTCGGTGCCGACCATCCAGGAAATCGCCAACCTGATGCTGTTGCGCGGCAACATCGGTCGTCCAGGCGCAGGTCTGTGCCCGGTTCGAGGCCACAGCAACGTGCAGGGCGACCGCACCATGGGCATCAACGAGCGGCCACCGGCCTTTCTGCTCGATGCCCTGGAGAAGCGCTTCGGTTTCAATGTGCCGCGCACCAACGGCCACAACGTGGTCGAAGCCATCCACGCCATGGCCGAAGGCCGAGCCAAGGTGTTCATCGCGCTGGGCGGCAACTTCGCCCAGGCCACGCCGGACAGCACCCGCACCGCACAGGCGCTGCGCAACTGCGATCTCACCGTGCAGATCAGCACCAAGCTCAACCGCAGTCACCTGATGCATGGCAAGCAGGCACTGATCCTGCCATGCCTGGGCCGTACCGACATCGACCAGCAGAGCGAGGGCCCGCAAGCGGTCACCGTGGAAGATTCGTTCAGCATGGTGCACGCATCCAATGGCCAGCTGCAGCCGCTGTCCAAGCAGATGCGCTCCGAGCCTGCGATCATTGCCGGCATCGCCGCCGCCACGCTCGGTGCGCAGCCGGTGGACTGGAACTGGCTTATCGCGGACTACGACCGCATCCGCGACCTGATCGCCGACACCCTGCCCGGCTTCAAGGACTTCAACGAACGCCTCAAGCATCCAGGTGGGTTCTATCTGGGCAACAGCGCTGGCGCACGTCGCTGGAACACGCCTACCGGGCGCGCCAACTTCAAGCCCAACCGCCTGCCGCTGGACCTGATCGACGAGCGAGTACGCGCCACTGGCCAGGTGCCGGATCTGATCATGCAGTCGATGCGCTCTCACGATCAGTACAACACCACCATCTACGGCCTGGACGACCGCTACCGCGGCGTACGTGGCCAGCGTGACGTGTTGTTCGCCAATGAGGCGGACATCATTCGCCTGGGCTTCCGCCCGGGTCAGAAAGCCGATCTGGTATCACTCTGGGAAGACGGCCGCGAGCGCCGCGTGAAGGGCTTCACGCTGCTGGCGTTCGACATTCCGGCCGGTCAGGCAGCGGCGTACTACCCCGAGGTCAACCCGCTGGTACCGCTGGAAAGCGTCGGCGACGGCAGCAGCACGCCAACTTCGAAGTTCGTCGCCATTCGCCTGGAGCAACCCGCCCCAAGCGCCCGCATCGCCTGAGGCCCCACGCAAACCCTTGTCGCGGCTCGTGCCGCGACAAGCCCTCACGCCAATCCAGCATACCCAGCACCCAAGGATGCGCGCCAATCAAGGATGAACGCCCCCAAGGTGCACGCCCCCCCTGTAGCAGCGGCGCAAGCCGCGTAGCTCTTGATCTTGCTCTTAACCTTCAACGCCAGCAAAAGACGCCACTCCGGAAGTACGTGCGACCACCCTCCCCGCTCAAAGTTTCCCCATGAAACTTCAGAATCTCAGAACTGCGCACCCATCGTGCTTTCCATCACATCGCGCTTGTCGGACGACCGATCGCATAGCAAAGTCGCGCCGTCATCCCTCTGAGATCTGATCGATGAAATTTCCCTCGATACTTTTGTTGACCCTCGGCCTGGTAACAGGCGCTGCCTCTGCTGGCAGCAACACCGAAGCCGGTGTAGGGGGCGCATTGGGTGGGGTACTGGGCGCGGTGGTCGGCCAGCAACTGGGCGGCAGCACCGGCTCGACCATTGGCGCAGGCCTGGGTGGTGCGGCAGGTAGCGCAGTCGGCGCCGACAAGCGCAGCCGTGGCCAGGCCGCCATCGGTGGCGCCCTGGGTGCTGCAGGCGGCAACGTGGTGGGCCGCAACGTAGGCGGCAGCACAGGCGGCCTGATCGGCGCCGCCACCGGCGGTGGTGCCGGCGGCGCGCTGGGCAACTACATGGGCACCTCGTCCGACCGCGACGATCGTGACGATCGCCGCTATCGCGGCCACGACAACCGCGGCAAATGGAAACACCGCGACCGCGGCCGCCATGTCGGCCACAACAAGCACTGGCGCGATCGCTGAGTCACGATCATGGTAGAGAGCTTCTCTACGCAAGCGGGCAGATGGCATGGCCACTGCCTGCGACACCTCTCCCGCTTTCCTTGTCTTCAAATGCCTGCACAGTCGCTTTTAGGCCTAGCCTTGCCTATGTGCAGCAATCAAGTTTCTACCAATCGCTTGGCAGCGCCCGCCGTGTATGGAAGATATGGAGGATGATCAATCGATCAACTTCGATTCGATAGGGAATCACGTATGGCCAGTCGGGCATTATCCACTCACGTGTTCCCTCCACGCGGCCCATGCGACCCAGCGCCGGGGACCTGGATAGGCGATCCACGCCTTCGCGCACCGCTGATACGAATTGAGTCGCCGCCAATTCATTGTCCTTGGCTATGAAACTGGCTTCGTGATCGAGTTGTTTGAGGGCTTTGGTCAGCCACTCAATTCGCACCCTTACCCCACTTTTCCCACAGGGCGTTTACCTCTTCGGCACTGGCGGTGTTGCCTGCTTCCAATTCCCGAAGGCTGTCCTTGATCTCTTCTATCTGCCAACTCTCGCGCTGCAGGTATTCGCGCATGGCCTCAAGCACTAAAAAAGATTCGCTATGGCCCGTATCACGCGCGAGGCGCGACAAAGACTCTGCCATATCGTCAGGTATGGGAAATGACATAGGCGACATGCTTGCCTCCATTTGGTCAGTCGACGTCAGCAAGGATACACCGCGTTTTTGCTAGATGGACGGGTATCTTGTCGCCAACGATGTCGTGTTGATCTTGTGAAAATCGAAGACCAAGAAACGAAAAAACCGCCCACAAAGGGGCGGTTTCTTTCGCAAGCTGCTACTTACAACTGCGGACCGGCAGCCTTGATCGAGTCGCTCACGTCGAACTTCTTGAAGTTCTCGATGAACAGCGAAGCCAGGCCTTTGGCGGCTTCGTCGTAGGCGGCTGGGTCAGCCCAGGTGTTGCGTGGGTTGAGCAGGTTGGTGTCGACGCCTGGGACAACCTTTGGCACGTCCAGGTTGACGATGTCCAAGTGCTCGGTCTCGGTGCCGATCAGGGCGCCGCTCTGGATCGCTGCGATCACGCCACGGGTGGTAGGGATGTTGAAGCGCTTGCCAACGCCGTAGCCGCCGCCGGTCCAGCCGGTGTTGACCAGGTAGACCTTGGAGCCGAAGCCACGAATACGCTTGATCAGCAGCTCGGCGTACTCGCCAGCCGGACGCGGGAAGAACGGTGCGCCGAAGCAGGTCGAGAAGGTCGACTTGATGCCGCTGCCCGAACCCATCTCGGTCGAACCGACCAGCGCGGTGTAGCCCGACAGGAAGTGATAGGCCGCCTGCTCTTCGCTGAGGATGGACACGGGCGGCAGTACGCCGGTCAGGTCGCAGGTCAGGAAGATCACGGCATTGGGCTCGCCACCCAGGTTCTTCGGCGCGCGCTTTTCGATCAGCTCACGCGGGTACGCGGCACGGCTGTTCTGGGTCAGGCTGTCATCGGCGTAGTCCGCCTTCTTGTCGGCATCGAGCACGACGTTCTCCAGCACGGCGCCGTGCTGAATGGCTTTCCAGATGACCGGCTCGTTCTTCTCGGACAGGTCGATGCACTTGGCGTAGCAGCCACCTTCGATGTTGAACACCACGCCCACACCCCAACCGTGCTCGTCGTCACCGATCAGGTAACGGCTTTCGTCGGCCGACAGGGTGGTCTTGCCGGTGCCCGACAGGCCGAAGAACAGGGTGACGTCGCCGTCTTCGCCCATGTTGGCGGCGCAGTGCATCGGCAGCACGTCGGCGGCCGGCAGCAGGAAGTTCTGCACCGAGAACATCGCCTTCTTCATTTCGCCGGCATAGCGCATGCCTGCGATCAGCACCTTGCGGGCCGCGAAGTTGATGATCACGGTACCGTCGGAGTTGGTGCCATCGCGCTCGGGCACGCACTCGAACTCAGGCGCGTTGAGCACCTGCCATTCATCCTTGCCACCGGCGTTGTACTGCTCAGGGTTGATGAACAGGCAACGCCCGAACAGGTTGTGCCAGGCCGTCTGGGTGGTCATCTTGACCGGCAGGTAGTGCGCCGGATCGGAGCCTACATGCACATGGGAAACGAACCGCTCGCGCTCGCCCAGATAGGCTTCGACCCGATCCCACAGGGCATCGAACTTGTCGGCGGGGAATTTGCGGTTGATCGGGCCCCAGGCAATGGCGTCCTGGGTAGTGGGCTCTTCGACGATGAAACGGTCGACTGGCGAACGACCGGTACGATGACCGGTACGCACCACCAGAGCCCCGGTATCGGCAAGCTCGCCTTCACCACGGTTCAGGGCTTCTTTAACCAGATCGTCTACAGTCAGATCGGCGTACACGGCGTTCTTGGCTTGCGTCATGAGGTTCCCCGTCGGCTCTGGGCCGAGTGCTCCAAACGTTTTGTAGTAAGTTTACAACAACCACTACAGCTAAAAAGTGGGCCGGATTATGCCAGAAACGCCCGAAAAGAATAGCGTCCTCCTGTCGGTAACGGCGTTATTCCGGCGTCCGTTTGTTAATTTAGCGAGACTAAATCGCTTCAGTGACGGGTATCTGACGGAGCGTCCACACCGGCACCACTGAAGAGCTGATCGACGTCGGTGGCGTCAAACAAGTAGCGCTGGTTGCAGAACTGGCAGTCGATTTCCACCGTACCGCCATGCTCCTTGAGCAATTCGCGTGCATCGTCGTGCCCAAGACTGACGAGCGCTCGTGCCGAACGCTCCCTGGAACAGCTGCAGCGAAACCGAATCGGCTGGGTATCGAAAAGCCGCAATGCCTGCTCGTGGTACAGGCGGTACAAAACGGTTTCGTTATCCAGGCCCAACAGTTCTTCGGCCTTGAGGGTATCGGCCAGGGTGATGGCGGTCTTCCAGCTCTCGGCGCGGTCGTCCTCGTCCTTGATCACAGCGGCAGGCAATTGCTGCAACAGCAGGCCACGGGCACGCTGGCCATCGGCCTTGAGCCAGAAGCGCGTACCGAGCTGTTCGGAGAGGGCGAAGTAATTGGAGAAACTTGCCGACAGGTCGGCACCTTCCAGATCCACGATGCCTTGGTAGCGCTGACCTTCGGTAGGGTCGATGGTCATCGCCAGGGTACCGGCGGGCATCAATTCGGGCAGGCCATCGGTGTCGTTGATCTGCTCGGCATGGAAACGCGCCAGGCCGCGGATATCACGCTCGCTGGAGCATTCGATCATCAGCAACGGCACAGGGCCCTCGGAGCGAGCCTGCAGAATCAGCAAGCCATCGAACTTGAGCGTCCCTACCAGCAGGGCTGCGGCAGCCATGAATTCGCCCAGCAGCAACTGGACTGGCAGCGGGTAATCGTGCTTGGCCAGGACCTCGGCGTAGCTGCGTTCCAATGCTACCGCCTCACCGCGTACATCGGCGTCGTCGAAAATAAAGCGTTGGGTGAAATCGGCTTCAGGAAGATCGTGCATAAGTCCAGTATCTGAGAATGGTGACAAAATGTGTAGCGGCTTTTATAAAGTCCGCTTCAGAGCGTTCGTTTGATCGCTCACTGCCCTGTGGATGTAGAGGTATCTTATGAACAAAGCCCCACTGTTCCAAGCCAGGTGGAACGTTAGCGGCTTGCTGCTGTGCAATTCAATCCCGATCGTGCTGTTGTGCTTCTGGTTATGGCCCATTGGCCATCATTTGTGTACAGCATTCGACGAATGGCTGTTCCGCCTGCTCAACACGCCCCTGGCCAGCAATGACGCGTGGCGTTACGTGTGGACCCTGGGCAGCTTGCGACCCTTCGACATCGTGGTCGGTGTGATCATGCTGGCGCTGCTGATCCGCGGCAATTGGGTGTTCAAGGCCGGACAGGTTCGCCAGGCCTTTTTCGGCTTCATGGCCGTGCTGTTGCTCTTAGTGGTGGTGCGCGCGCTGTTTTCCAAGTGGATACACGCAATGGGCTGGGACCACGACAGTCCGAGCATGGTCCTGACCGATCCGGTACTGCTCAGCGACTGGTACCCGAACCTGGAACGCCACTGGGAACTCAAGGACCGCTCCAGCCAGAGCTTTCCGGGCGATCATGCTTCGGTGCTGCTGATCTGGGCGCTGTTCATGAGCGTCTGTACCCGTCGAATCGGCCAGTGGCTGTGGATCTGGGCCTTGGCCCTGGTGTTCATGCTGCCGCGCCTGGTTGCCGGGGCCCACTGGGGGCAGGATGACTACATCGGCGGTGTGCTGATGGCCGTCTGGGCGCTCGGCTGGGGCTACTACACGCCCTTCGCAGCCCATACTTCGCAATGGCTGGTGCGGGTCACCGAGCCATTGTTCAGGCTGCTGGCGAAGCTGCCGGTGCTGGGACGGTTGAGTATTGTCGCAGGGTGATGCGGTGTCTGTGCTGGCCTCTTCGCGGGCAGAGAGCTCGCCGCCCGCGAAGAGGCCAGCACTGCGCCCCATCAATCCCCTGAGCGAAAACTGAACAACTGCCGACGCTGCTTCTTCGAAGGCTTGCCGTCGGTGGTCACGCCCAGCGCGCCGGCCTTGCGCATGGCCGCAGCGGCTTCGCGCCTGGCCTGGCTCTGCTCGGTTTCGCGGTAGAGCGTCTGCGCTTCGGGCGCACCACGGCGCACAATGGACAGCGCCTCGATGACCACGCTGCGCTCATCGAAACCGGTGCGTATCTGCAACTCATCGCCCACGTGCGGCTCCTTGCCCGGCTTGCAGCGCTCGCCGCGGTAATGCACCTTGCCGCTCTCGATGGCTTCCTTGGCCAGGGCACGGGTCTTGTAGAAGCGCGCAGCCCACAGCCATTTGTCCAGACGGACCTTGTCCTCTTCTTCCTGCTTTTGCTTCTGTGCCACAGGCTCACCTCACGAAATGCCGTCATCGAACTGTACTACCGTGCCTGTCGGATGCAAGCGACGGTCTTTGCGATTACAGTGCACGCACGCTTGCCAAGCGGCGTCGGGCTGGGTTGAATTGATCCGGGCCGCGCCGGTCTGAAGCTTGCGTATACGGGTCCACCCCTACCTCTTGCGGTTTGCCGAATTTGAAAACATTTGATCACCTGACCGTCATCGGTCTGCGCGAGTGGGTGGCGCTGCCCGACCTGGGTGTCGCCGGCCTGCGCGCCAAGATCGACACCGGCGCCAGCACCTCCAGCCTGCACGCCACGGACATCGAACCGTTTACCCGTGCCGGTGAGAAGTGGGTGCGTTTCACCGCCCACCTGGGCACCGTGGTGCAACTGCGCCACAGACGCTGTGAAGCGCCGCTGGTGGCCATGAAGACCATCAAGAGCTCCAATGGCCATGCGCAGACGCGCTACGTGATCAAGACCACCCTGGCCCTGGGCGACCGGGTCTGGACGGTCGAATTCACCCTGGCCTGCCGTAAATCCATGCGTTACCGCCTGCTGCTGGGTTCCAAGGCGCTGGTCCATGGCCAACTGGTCGTGAACCCTGGCGTCACCTACGTTCAAGACAAGCCGGTGTTCCCGGCCTCTACTACCTCTGCCACAGGTGTTGCATGAAGATCGCTGTGCTGTCGCGCAATCCGCGTCTGTATTCCACTCGTCGTCTGATCGAAGCCGGCACTGCCCGTGGCCATGAAATGGTCGTGATCGACACACTGCGCGCGTACATGAACATCGCCAGTCACAAGCCGCAGATCCACTACCGGGGCAAGCCGCTGCAGGGCTTCGATGCGGTCATTCCGCGCATCGGTGCGTCGGTCACCTTCTATGGCTGTGCGGTGCTGCGTCAGTTCGAAATGATGGACGTCTTTCCGCTGAACGAATCGGTGGCCATCGCCCGCTCGCGCGACAAGCTGCGCTCGCTGCAACTGCTGTCGCGGCGCGGCATCGGCCTGCCTGTCACCGGCTTCGCCCACTCGCCGGACGACATCCCCGACCTGATCAGCATGGTCAATGGCGCCCCGCTGGTGATCAAGGTGCTCGAAGGCACACAGGGCATCGGCGTGGTGCTGTGTGAAACCGCTACCGCCGCCGAGTCGGTGATCGAGGCGTTCATGGGCCTCAAGCAGAACATCATGGTTCAGGAGTACATCAAGGAAGCCGGCGGCGCCGACATTCGCTGCTTCGTGGTGGGTGACAAGGTGATTGCAGCCATGAAACGCCAGGCCAAACCCGGTGAGTTTCGCTCCAACCTGCATCGTGGCGGCAGCGCCAGCTTGATCAAGATCACCCCGGAAGAGCGCATGACCGCGATCCGCGCAGCCAAGGTGATGGGGCTCAGCGTCGCCGGCGTGGACATCCTGCGCTCCAACCATGGCCCCTTGGTGATGGAGGTCAATTCATCGCCTGGCCTGGAAGGCATCGAGGTGACTACCGGCAAGGACGTGGCCGGGATGATCATCGAGCACATCGAAAAGAACAGAGGCCCGAACATGACCCGCACCAAGGGCAAGGGCTAGTTCCTAGACAGCATCCCTGGGCAGCATCAGGCCCAGTGGTAGCCGCACCCGCGCCTCCAGCCCGCCCGTCGAGCGATTGCGCAGTTCCACGTTGCCGCCATGCATGGCGGCAATGCGCTTGACGATCGCCAGACCCAACCCGGTGCCCTTGCCACTGCGCGCGCGATCGCCGCGGATGAACGGGTCGAAGATGCCAACCAGTTCCCCCGGATCGATACCGGCGCCACGGTCCAGCACGCTGAGCACCACATAGGGCGCGTTGTCGTCGCCCGAAACGTTGACCGCCACCTCCACACCGCTGCCGGCATGGTAGAGCGCGTTGCCGATCAGGTTGTTCAACAGCCGCTTCATCGACACCCGGCGCAGCGGGAACGGTGGGATCGGTTCCAGGCGAAGCAATACCTGCTCCTGCGCCTGGTTGTAGGGCGCAACGACTTCCTGCACCAGATTCCCCAGATCGACGACCTCGACTTTTTCGTCGCGTCCGTCGCGAATGAAGGCCAGGAACTGATCGAGGATCGCGTCCATGTCCTCGATGTCGCGGACCATGTCAGGGGTGAATTCGTTGTCCGAGGTCATCAGTTCCAGCGACAGCCGCAGCCGGGTCAGCGGCGTGCGCAGGTCATGGGAGACGCCGGCAAGCATCAGCTCGCGCTCGCGACCGGCCTGTTCGACGTCTTCGGCCATCTGGTTGAACGCCCGGTACACCTCGGTCATCTCACTGGGCGTATCGCTCACCGGCAGGCGCACGCTGCGGCCCTGCCCCAGCTGACGGGCGGCGAACACCAGACGCTTGAGCGGTTGGTTGAGCTGACGCACGAAGATCCAGGCCGAAGCGGTCGACAACAGGCCGATCGCCAGAAACCAGCCCAGTACGCTCCAGATCTTCTGCCCGCGCAACGGGTGCGGGTACAAAGGCACCTTCAACCAGCCAGCGCCCAGGCTCGGCGCACGCACCCACAGGGCGGGCGGCGCATGGACGCGCAAGCGCACTTCGGTGTCCTCGCCCAGCTCGGCCTGCATCTGGCGTTGGTAGATTTCACTGTACGGCCAATGCTGTTCGCCTTCTGGCACACCGCCGCCGACCACGCGAATCAAGCCTGCGGCGTCAGCGATCTGGTCGCGATTGTTCTCGTCCGCCGCCCAGTAGGCACGCAGGGTCAGCGCCACACCGTGACTGTACTGGCGGTCGACCAGCACGTCTTCGTTCATCAACAGGTAGACCAAGGTCAGAGCCTTGGAAAACAGGACGACGACCAGCACCAGCCAGAGGGTTCGGGCGAAGAAACTTTGGGGAAACCAGACAGGGGTCTTCATTGCGCGGCGGTCACATACGTTGCAGGAGCGAGCAGGCTCGCAGACATTCTGAATGACGAATATCCCGAATCAACATGTGATTCAGGATATCGACCCTACAAAAACCCCTGAAGTCTACCGGGCGGCGTTGCCATCGGGTACGAATACGTAACCCACGCCCCATACCGTTTGGATGTATCGCGGCTTGGACGGATCGGGTTCGATCATGCGGCGCAGGCGCGAGATCTGCACGTCGATGGAGCGCTCCAGAGCGTCCCATTCACGTCCACGGGCCAGGTTCATCAGCTTGTCGCGGGTCAGTGGCTGACGAGCGTTCATCACCAGGGCCTTGAGCACGGCGAACTCGCCGGTGGTAAGCATGTGCACTTCGTCGCCGCGCTTGAGCTCGCGGGTGGCCAGGGACAGCTCGTAGTCGCCGAAGGACACCGATTCGTCCTCGCTGCCCGGAGCGCCCGGCACCGGTGCCGACTGACGACGCAGCACGGCCTTGACCCGGGCCATCAGCTCGTCGGGGTTGAAGGGCTTGGCCAGGTAGTCGTCCGCGCCCAGTTCCAGACCCTTGATGCGGCTGAGTTCGTCACCCTTGGCGGTCAACATGATGATCGGGACCTGATTGTTGCCGGCGCGCATGCGGCGGCAGGCGGACAGGCCATCTTCGCCGGGCAGCATCAGGTCCAGCACCACCAGATGGAACACTTCGCGAGCCAGCAGGCGATCCATTTGCTCGACGTTGGGCACGGCGCGCGCACGGTAGCCTTTGCTGGTGAAGAATCGCTCCAGCAAGCTGCTCAATCCCGGATCGTCGTCAACGATGAGGATCTTTTCACCTTCGGCTGCTTGTGCGGTACTGCTCATGGGTTGCTCCTCTGATCTCGGCGCGCATTATGGCGTAGCTGCCGACGCTCGTGCCGTGTGCATTGTTAGCAGATTTTTCTTTGGCCGCCAGCCACATTCCTTGATCGTCAAGGCTTGGGGTTCGCGCCGAGACGATATCGCTGGGTATACTGCGCGGCTCGTCAGCGGCAACGTTCGCATGAAAGCGTCCGCTGCCACGGTGCCCGAAACGTGCCCATACACCAGGCATACGGGGGACTGCACCTTGTACCTATCATTTTTCAGGTGGTTATCATGATCAGCATAAACAGCCGCATCGCCGAGGAACTCGGCGTCCGCCCTCAACAGGTCGAAGCGGCCGTCGCACTGCTGGATGAAGGTTCGACCGTGCCTTTCATCGCTCGTTACCGCAAGGAGGCGACCGGCAGCCTGGACGACACCCAGCTGCGTCACCTCGAAGAGCGCCTGCGCTACCTGCGCGAACTCGACGAGCGCCGCGCCAGTATCCTGGCCAGCATCGAGGAACAGGGCAAGCTGACGCCCGAGCTGACCCGCGAGATCCAGCAGGCCGATACCAAGACACGCCTGGAAGACCTCTACCTGCCGTACAAGCAGAAGCGCCGCACCAAGGGCCAGATCGCCCTGGAAGCCGGCCTTGGCGAGCTGGCCGACGGCCTGTTCGCCGATCCGACGCTGAACCCGGAAATCGAAGCAGCCCGCTTCGTCGACGGCGATAAAGGTGTGCTCGACGTCAAGGCAGCACTGGAAGGCGCCAAGTACATCCTGATGGAGCGCTTCGCCGAAGACGCCACACTGCTGGCCAAGCTGCGCGGCTTCCTCAAGCAGGAAGCGGTACTCAGCGCCCGAGTGCTGGCAGGCAAGGAAGAAGAAGGCGCCAAGTTCCGCGACTACTTCGAGCACGACGAGCCACTCAAGAGCATGCCCTCGCACCGCGCCCTGGCCATTTTCCGCGGGCGCAACGAAGGCATTCTCGGCTCTTCGCTGAAAGTGGGCGAAGAACTTCCGGGCACCCTACACCCGTGCGAGATGATGATCGGCGAGCACTTCGGCGTGAAAAATCAGCAGCGCGCCGCCGACAAGTGGCTCGGTGAGGTGGTGCGCTGGACGTGGAAGGTCAAGCTCTACACCCACCTGGAAACCGACCTGCTGAGCGAGCTGCGCGAGAACGCCGAAAGCGAAGCCATCAACGTCTTCGCACACAACCTGCATGACCTGCTGCTGGCCGCCCCGGCGGGTCCGCGCGCCACCCTCGGCCTGGACCCTGGCCTGCGTACCGGCTGCAAGGTGGCGGTGGTGGATGCGACCGGCAAGTTGCTCGATCACGCCACGGTGTACCCGCACGTGCCTCACAACAAATGGGACCAGACCCTGGCCACGCTGGCTGCACTGTGCGCCAAGCATGCCGTGGACCTGATCGCCATTGGCAATGGCACTGCCAGCCGCGAGACCGACAAGCTGGCCGCCGAGCTGATCAAGAAATACCCCGGCCTGAAAATGACCAAGGTCATGGTTTCCGAAGCCGGTGCCTCGGTGTATTCGGCCTCGGAGCTGGCGGCGCGTGAGTTTCCCGACCTGGACGTATCGATCCGCGGTGCGGTGTCCATCGCTCGGCGCCTGCAGGATCCACTGGCCGAACTGGTCAAGATCGATCCGAAATCCATCGGTGTGGGTCAGTACCAGCACGACGTCTCGCAGCTCAAGCTGGCACGCGGCCTGGATGCCGTGGTGGAAGACTGCGTGAACGCCGTGGGCGTGGACGTCAACACCGCCTCCGTGGCCCTGTTGGCGCGTATTTCCGGGCTCAATGCCACGCTGGCGCAGAACATCGTCGCCCACCGCGATGAGCACGGTGCGTTCCGGACCCGCGCAGCACTGAAGAAAGTCTCGCGCCTGGGCGAAAAAACCTTCGAACAGGCGGCCGGCTTCCTGCGCGTCATGAACGGCGACAATCCGCTGGACGCCTCGGCCGTGCACCCCGAAGCCTATGTGCTGGTGCAGCGCATCGCCGCCGGTACCGATCGGGATATCCGTTCGCTGATCGGCGACAGCGGTTTCCTCAAGCGCCTGGACCCGAAAAAATTCACCGATGAAACCTTCGGCCTGCCGACCGTGACCGACATCCTGCAGGAGCTGGACAAGCCGGGCCGCGACCCGCGTCCGGAGTTCAAGACCGCCGAGTTCCAGGACGGTGTGGAAGAGCTCAAGGACCTGCAACTGGGCATGGTGCTCGAAGGCGTGGTGACCAACGTGACCAACTTCGGCGCCTTCGTCGATATCGGCGTGCACCAGGACGGTCTGGTGCACATCTCGGCGCTGTCGGAAAAATTCATCAAGGATCCGCGTGAAGCGGTGAAGGCCGGCGACGTGGTCAAGGTCAAGGTGATGGAAGTGGACATTCCGCGCAAACGCGTGGGGCTGTCGATGCGCATGGGCGACACGCCCGGCGAGAAGATCGACGGTGCAAGGGGCAGCCGTCCCGGTGCCGCAGCCCGTCAGCAGGCCGCTCCGACCCGCGTCAAGGAAGCCGCCGCGCCCGCCAACGGCGCCATGGCGTCGTTGTTCGCCAATGCCAAACAGTTGAAGAAACGCTGATGCAGATCGACGACGATCTGACCCAGAGCGCCTACTTTCGCGAGCTCGGCTGCCAGGTGCGACGCCTGGATGCCGGTGTGGCGGAAGTGGCACTGCCCATGGCCGAGCACCTGCGCAACCGCGGCCAGGTGATGCACGGCGGGGCCATCTTCAGTCTGGTCGACATTGCCATGGGCCTGGCGTGCTCGACCGCCCACGGTTTCGATAATCAAAGCGTCACGCTCGAATGCAAGATCAATTACCTTCGCGCGGTGTCAGAAGGTGAGGTGATCTGCAAGGCCCAGGTATTGCACGCCGGCCGACGCACGATGGTGGTGGAGGCCGAGGTGCTTCAGGGCGAAAAACTGATGGCAAAGGCACAAGGTACTTTCGTGGTTCTCTAGCCCGAAGGGGTCGTTCTGCGGTAATTTCGGCACGGCGCAGGCGGTGTCGATTGCAGTACGGCCTGTACCTTGCCCGATCGAAACCAGGCGACGACGCCGGTTCCTTTTTGTCTTCACCCTTGCAGACCGTCCGCTCCACCCCCATATCGGGGCGACTGACGCGTGAAGGAATCCAACTTGAGCGAATTTCTCAACCGCCGCCTGACTTTGCTCGGCGAGCCTGCCACCCTTTCTCTGCTCGCGCAGTGCCTGCATGGCATCGAGCGTGAGTGCCTGCGCGTCAACCACGAGGGTCGCCTGGCACAGACGCCGCACCCCGAGGCGCTGGGATCGGCGCTGACCAACGAACAGGTCACCACGGATTACTCCGAATCGCTGCTGGAATTCATCACGCCCGCACTCGAGGATCCCGCACAGACCCTGCACAGCCTGGAGCAGATTCACCGCTTCGTGTATAGCAAGCTGGGCAGCGAGTACCTGTGGAGTCCCTCCATGCCCTGCCCGCTGCCGGCCGAGGAAGATATTCCGCTGGCCTACTACGGCACCTCGAACATCGGCCGCCTCAAGTACGTCTATCGCCAGGGCCTGTCCCTGCGTTACGGCCGCACCATGCAGTGCATCGCCGGCATTCACTACAACTTCTCCCTGCCCGAGCAGCTGTGGCCGGTGCTCAAGCAGGCTGATGGCTATGTCGGTACCGATCGTGATTACCAGTCTTCCGCGTACATCGCGCTGATTCGAAATTTCCGTCGCTACAGCTGGTTGCTGATGTACCTGTTCGGCGCCTCGCCGGCACTGGATGCCGGCTTCCTGCGCGGCCGCGCCCATCAGCTCGAGCAGTTGGATGCACAAACCCTGTACCTGCCCTACGCCACCAGCCTGCGCATGAGCGACCTGGGGTACCAGAGCAATGCCCAGGCCGGCCTGACGCCCTGCTACAACGATCTGGCCAGCTACACCGACAGCCTGCGCAAGGCGGTGGCCACGCCGTATCCGCCGTATGTGCAGGTGGGCACGCACAAGGACGGCGAATGGGTGCAGTTGAACACCAACATCCTGCAGATCGAGAACGAGTACTACTCCAACATTCGTCCCAAGCGGGTGACCTACAGTGGCGAGCGGCCGATCCAGGCATTGATGGCTCGCGGTGTGCAGTACATCGAAGTGCGCTGCCTGGACATCAATCCGTTCCTGCCCACCGGGGTCGACCTGACCGAGTCACGCTTCCTCGATGCGTTCCTGCTGTTCTGTGCGCTGGAAAGCAGCCCGCAGATCGACAGCAACGAATGCGCGGCCTGTACCGGCAACTTCCTCAGCACGGTCAAGGAAGGTCGTCGGCCGGGCCTGCAGTTGCAGCGCAATGGCGAGGCGGTCGAGCTCAAGGCGTGGGCCGGCGATTTGCTGGAGCGTATCGACGCCGTCGCTGCATTGCTCGATCGCAGTACCGGTACCGATGAGCATGCCCAGGCGATGGCGGCGCAACGCGCTAAGGTCAGCGATCCTTCGCTGACGCCGTCGGCGCAGGTCCTGGCGAAGATGGCCGAGCAGAAACAGAGCTTCGCCGAGTTTTCCTTCAGCCAGAGCCAGACCCATGCCGAGTACTTCCGGCAACAGCCCCTGAGCAGCCAAGACCAGGCGCACTTCGAACAGCAGGCGCGCGATTCACTGGCCGCCCAGGCGACGCTCGAGGCCGAGGAAGTGGGCGATTTCGATGTGTTCGTCGGTTCCTATCAGGCAAGCATCCTGGCCATCAGCAACTGACAGCGCTGAATACCCTGCGGTATCTCTGCTGCACCGCAGCGCCCTTTTCGCGGGCAGAGCCCGCTCCCACAATGGATATGTGCTTATCTCATGTGGGAGCCGGGCTCTGCCCGCGAAGAAGGCGCCACCGGTCGGTCTGATGCGCCGCTATAGCGCCTTTTCGAAGATCTTCGAATTACGCTGGTAGTTGTACAGCGAGGCGCGTGCCGCTGGCAGGCGTTCGACCCCGCTGGGCACGAAGCCGCGCTCGCGGAACCAGTGCGCCGTGCGGGTGGTGAGCACGAACAAGGTGTTCAACCCCAACGCCCGCGCCCGCTCTTCGATACGTTCGAGCAACTCGTCGCCACGACCGCCATGGCGGTATTCCGGATTCACCGCCAGGCACGCCAGCTCGCCGGTCTGTGAATCGGCGATCGGGTACAGCGCGGCGCAGGCAATGATCATGCCTTCACGCTCGACCACGCTGAACTGGGTGATCTCGCGCTCCAGCACTTCGCGAGAGCGGCGTACCAGGATGCCCTGCTCTTCCAGCGGGCTGATCAAGTCCAGCAAGCCACCGACGTCTTCGATGTTGGCTTCGCGTACCTGTTCGAACTGCTCCTGCGCCACCAGGGTACCGCCACCATTGCGGGTGAACAGCTCGGTGAGCAATGCGCCATCTTCGGCGTAGCTGACGATGTGCGCGCGGCTGACGCCCCCCTTGCACGCCTGGGCGGCCGCATCGAGCAATTCCCCCTGGTAATCGTTGCCCAGTCGCAACAGGTGCGCCGGCACCTGCTGCGGGCGCAGTTCGCGCACCAGGTGACCGGTTTCATCGAGCAGCCCCGGCTCGGCACCGAACAGCAGCAGCTTGTCGGCCGCCAGGTCGATGGCGGCCCGTGTTGCGACGTCTTCACAGGCAATGTTGAAGATCTCGCCGGTAGGCGAGTAACCCAGCGGCGACAACAGCACGATCGAGCGTTCGTCGAGCAGGCGGTTGATGCCCTTGCGATCGACCCGACGCACCTCGCCGGTATGGTGATAGTCGACACCCTCGACCACGCCGATCGGCCGCGCCGTGACCAGATTGCCGCCGGCCACGCGCAACCGCGAGCCCTGCATCGGCGAGGACGCCATGTCCATGGACAGGCGCGCCTCGATGGCGATCCGCAGATGGCCCACCGCATCGATGACACACTCGAGCGTGGCCGCATCGGTAACCCTGAGGTTGCGATGATAGTGCGGGCTCAGGCCGCGCGCGGCCAGACGGCTTTCGATCTGCGGGCGCGATCCGTGGACCAGCACCAGGCGCACACCCATGCTGTGCAACAGCACCAGGTCGTGGACGATATTGCCGAAGTTGGGGTGGGCAACGCCCTCGCCGGGCAGCATCACCACGAAGGTACAGTCACGGTGGGCATTGATGTAGGGAGAAGCGTGGCGAAGCCAATTCACGTAGTCGGGCATAACGGCAGAAGCCTGTAGAAAAGTGGGACGAAAAGCATCACTCGGCGCACAGCGGTATGAGGGTTATCGTCGTGACAGGCTTGGCAACACGCGCGCACTCCTTGCAGGGATGACGGCCCGCAGGCACGCCGATTTAGGCAATCACCGATTCGAGGCAGTAATGCTCGATCAGTTCACGCAATAGACGCACGGTAGGCTGCAAACGTGACATTTCCAGGTATTCGCCGGGCTGGTGCGCACAAGCGATGTTGCCTGGCCCCAGCACCAGGGTTTCGCAGCCCATGCTCTGGAAGTACGGCGCCTCGGTACCGAAGCCCACGGCCGCCGCCGTGTACCCCGTCAGCCGCTCGGCAACCCGCACCAGCTCGGTGTCGGCACGCTGCTCGAAGGGTGGCACCTCGGCGAACAGCGGTGCATAGTCGATCTTCACCTGGTGCAACTCGGCCAACGGCGCAAGCTTGCTGCGAATGGCGGTGCGCAGGACCTGTGGGTCCATGCCCGGCAACGGCCGCAGGTCGAACTCCAGCGAGCATTGCCCACAGATGCGGTTGGGGTTGTCGCCGCCATGGATGCAGCCCAGGTTCAGGGTCGGTTGGGGCACGCTGAACTGCGCGTTGTTGTATTCGCGCTGCCATTGCCGACGCAGGTTCATCAGCTCGCCGATTGCGCCGTGCATTGCTTCAAGGGCGCTGTGACCAAGGCTTGGGTCCGAGGAATGGCCACTGCGGCCAAGGATGTCGATGCGCTCCATCATCACCCCCTTGTGCAGGCGGATCGGCTTGAGCCCGGTCGGCTCGCCGATGACCGCGGCACGGCCCAGCGGCCGGCCGGCGGCGGCCAGCGCCTTGGCACCGGACATCGAGCTTTCTTCGTCACAAGTCGCAAGGATGATCAGCGGCTGCTTGAACGGCTGATCGATCAGGCCACGCACCGCCTCGATCGCCAGTGCGAAGAAGCCCTTCATGTCGCAGCTGCCCAGCCCGACCCAGCGTCCATCGACTTCGGTGAGCTTGAGCGGGTCGGTGTTCCACAGCGCCTCGTCGTAAGGCACCGTGTCGCTGTGCCCGGCCAGCACCAGACCGCCAGGGCCGCTGCCGAACGTGGCGATCAGGTTGAACTTGCCGGGCTCGACCTGCTGGATTTCGCAGGCGAAGCCCAGCTCGGTCAGCCAGTTGGCCAGCAGATCGATCACCGGGCCGTTGGACTGATCCAGGCTGGGCTGGGTGCAACTGACCGAAGGCGCCGCGATGAGGGCGGCGAATTGTTCCTGCATGGACGGCAATGGCATGACGATCCTCCCGAGGCGAGCCCCATCATAGAGCCATCGGGCGCCAAGAATAAACCGCCGCGGCACGACTGCTGTACACTGCACGGCCTTATCTAGTCATCAGCGCGTTGTTGTCCGCCAGCGCTTGGATTGCCCCCTCATGCACAAAGAAACCGAAATCAAACTGCGCGTCAGCCGCGAAACGCTCGCTGCTCTGCGTGAGCATCCCCTGCTGAAAAAGCGCAACAAAAGTGGCTGGGAGCGCCGAGAGCTGTTCAACCAGTACTTCGACACGCCTGCCCGCGAACTGGCAGCGGCCAAGGTCGCCCTGCGCCTGCGTCGCGATGGCGAAGAGGTCATCCAGACCCTCAAGACCCGTGGCAGCAGCGTGGCCGGGCTGTCGCAGCGCAACGAGTACGACTGGAACCTGCCCAAGGCCAAGCTCGATCTGAAGAAGCTCGACGGCGAATGCTGGCCCGAGCAACTGGCCGAGCTGGACAAGAAGACCATCAAGCCGGTATTCACCACCAACTTCGTCCGCGAGCGGGCGGAAATCGCCTGGGGCCGCGGCAAGGCCCGGGTGGTGATCGAAGCGGCCCTGGACCTGGGCAAGGTCATCGTCGGCAAGCAGTCCGAAGAGATCTGCGAACTGGAGCTGGAACTGCGTGAAGGCGAGCCGGCGGCATTGCTGGAGCTGGCCGCCGAGCTGGCCGAAAAACTGCCCCTGATGCCCTGCGACATCAGCAAGGCCGAGCGCGGCTATCGCCTCAGCGATCCGGACAGCTACGCGCTGAGCCTGCCCGCCCCCGAGCTGGGCGCCGAGACGACGCTCGACGATGCCTTTACCGCCCTGGCCTGGCACCTGTTGGCAAACAGCCAGCGACTGGCCGAGCAGTACCGCTTCAACGGCCACTGGCGCCTGCTGCAGGACTGGGTGCAACAGCTCATCGAGTTGCGCGGGTTGGTCGGCAGCCTGGGCCAGGCCGCACCGCGCGCCAGCAGCAACGAACTGCGCACTGCCCTGGACGCCCTGCTCGAAGACTGGCGCCCGCTGGTGCAGGCCGGGCAGGAAGACGAAGACGTGCGCAAGGCCGCACCCGAGCAGTTCGCCGAAGAGCTGCTGGACGTGCGCTGGGGCCAGTTCTCGCTGAACACCTCGCGCTGGCTGATGGGCCGCCTGTGGACGGTCGAGCGCAACAACCGCGGTAACCGTCAGGGCGCCGCTCAGCTGCAAAGCTGGCTAGGCCATCTGCTGGCCGAGGAAGGCGCAGCGCTGCAACTGCCCCGCTACCAGCAGCAACCTGAGGATCTGGCCGAGCAGTTGCCGCGTATCGAGCGGATCCAGAGCTGGCTGCATCTGGCCCGTGGCGTACTGGACGTGCCGGAAGTCGATCGCCTGTTCGGCGAGCTGAACAAGCTGCACGCTCTGGCCAGCCTGGACATCACCGATGAAGTGCTGGATGCGCGGATGCAACAGGCCATCGCCGTGAGTCAGAATCGCGCGTGGAAACTGTTGCTGCGCAAGTAAGCTTTGTGGTGTTTGGTCTGACTTTTTCGCGGCTGCTAGCCGCTCCTGCAGGGTGTTGTGAACCTGTAGGAGCGGCTGATCTCGCTAGTCACCGATCCACCGGCAGGCTGGTGGTCGACTTGATTTCGGACAGCGCCACCGTCGAATTCACCTCCTGAATGCCCGGCACCATCGACAACTTCTCGAAGAAGAAACGCTCGTAGGCCTCGATGTCCGGTGTGACGATGCGCAGCAGGAAATCGACATTGCCCATCAGCACATAGCACTCCAGCACCTCTGGAAAGCCCCTTATGGCCTCCGTGAATTCGGTGAAGTTCGAACGGCCGTGTGCGTTGAGTTTCACCTCGGCGAATATCTGTGTGTTCAAGCCGATCTTCTTGCGATCCAGCAGGGTCACCTGCGCCCGGATGACCCCCTCTTCCTTGAGCCGCTGGATGCGCCGCCAGCAAGGCGACTGCGACAACCCCACCTGCTCGGCAATCTGCGCGCTGGACAGCGTGGCGTCCTCTTGCAGCAACGCCAGAATGCGCCGGTCGTAAGCATCCAGCGGGCTGTGCATAATTATTTCTCCATTGTTCGAATTGTAAAATTGTTTGATTCAAGATAGCCCCATAACGAGCAAAGTTGGGCAAGAAATACCGTGTTGGCCATGGGAGACTTTCCCCATTGACCACGGAGATCACCCATGTCTGCCTTTGAATCGCTGACCCCGCTACGCCCGGATGTCTGGGCCGCTGGCAATCTGACCACCACCGTGCAGTTCAACCTGAGTGCAGAGATCGAAGCCGACGTGCTTTGCCGGGTGCTCAACCTGTTTGCCATGCAGTACCTGATTCCCTGTCAGCTCGCGGCCCGCCAGGTGGCGGACAGCCTGGAAATCCAGGTGCAAGTGAGCGAGTTGAGCTGGCATCGCGCACAGGTGATCGCGGAAAAGATGCGCAACCTGATCAGTGTCCTTGATGTGCAACTGGCCGATGCTCAGCATCCGGCCCATGTGCAATCGTACGCTTGAGTCGGCGACAAATGCGGCAATGGTTGCCATGAGGGCAATTTCCGGCATGGGCGCTAGGCTATGTGGCACGACAGATCGCGCACCGCCAAGGAGGCCCCCGCATGACCCTCGTCGCCACGACCCTGCGGCATCGCCCTGACTGCGACCTGTGCTTGCGTGAGCTGGTCGACGACTTGCTGGCCGACGGCCTTATCGGGCTGGAGCGCGCCCAGGCACTGCGCGACAGCCTCGACTACAAGGAACCGCTTCAGACACACCCCCTGCAACAACTCGCCGACTACCGATTACCCGATCTCCGCCAACCCGGACAATTGCTGACCCTCGAAGCGCTGACCCAATGGCTGGCGCAGCGTGCCGACCAACCGTACCTGCGCATCGATCCGTTGTGCATCGACGTACCCACCGTGGTGGCCTTGATGCCCCAGGCCTTTGCTCAGCGCCATGGAATCCTTGCCGTGGCCGTGGACGAGCACAGTGTCACCATCGCCAGCGCGCAACCGTGGCAGCGTCAATGGGAGGCCGACCTGGCCCAGGTGCTCAAGCGCACGATCAGGCGCGTGGTGGCCAATCCCGTCGACATCCAGCGCTTCACCGAACAGTTCTTCCAACTGGCCCGCTCGGTCAGCGGCGCCAAAGTCCAGGGCCAGTCAGGCCATGCGGGCAACCTGGAGCAACTGCTGCAGCTGGGCGACATGGTCGCGCCTGCCGCCAGCGACCAGCACGTGGTCAACATCGTCGACTGGCTGTTCCAATACGCGTTCGAGCAACGCGCCAGCGATATCCATATCGAGCCTCGACGAGACTTCGGAGCGTTGCGCTTTCGCATCGACGGCTTGCTGCATTGCGTGTACCGGTTCCCCGAACAGGTCACGCTGGCCATCGTCAGTCGCCTGAAAAGCCTGGGTCGCATGAATGTCGCCGAGAAGCGCAAGCCTCAGGATGGGCGGATCAAAACCCGCCTGCCCGAGGGCCAGGAGATCGAGTTGCGCCTGTCCACCCTGCCCACGGCCTTCGGTGAAAAGCTGGTGATGCGCATCTTCGACCCACAGGTGCTGCTCAAGGATTTCGCCCAGCTCGGCCTTGTGGCCGACGACCTGAGTCGCTGGCGGCAAATGACCACCCAGGCTCATGGCATCGTGCTGGTCACCGGCCCCACCGGCTCGGGCAAGACCACCACGCTGTACACCACCCTCAAGCAGCTGGCGACGCCGCAGATCAACCTGTGCACCATCGAAGACCCGATCGAGATGGTCGAACCGGCCTTCAATCAGCTGCAGGTACACCACAACATCGATCTGGACTTCGCCAGCGGCTTGCGTGCGCTGATGAGGCAGGATCCGGACATCATCATGATCGGCGAGATCCGCGACCTGGAGACGGCCGAGATGGCGATCCAGGCCGCCCTGACCGGCCATCTCGTGGTGTCGACCCTGCACACCAATGATGCCGTGGGCGCGATCACCCGGCTGCTGGAGCTGGGCGTCGCGCATTACCTGATCAAGGCCACAGTGCTGGGCGTCATGGCGCAGCGACTGGTACGCACGCTGTGCGTTGACTGCAAGGCGCCAACGCATATCGATCCGACAAGCTGGCAGGCCCTCATCGGGCCCTGGCGCATGGCCGTCCCGGAGGGTGCCCAGCGCGCCGTCGGTTGTCCGCGTTGTCGAGACACGGGTTACTGCGGGCGCGCCGGCGTGTATGAAGTGCTGCTGCTGAGCGATGGTGTGAAAGCCTGCATCGGCGCCAATACCGACTTCACTGCGCTCAGGCGCCAGGCGTGCAAGGAAGGTATGCGCAGTCTGCGCCTGGGGGGTGCGCGGCAGATCGCTGCCGGCCTGACCACGCTCGAGGAAGTACTGCGCGTGACCCCGCGCATCGACGCGATGTGAAGCCGCCACTGCGGGCCGCTCGACCGCCTCGGGGAACTTGAATGACATTGACCCTATCCAACGAGCAGAACGACAACTGCCCCGGATCACATTCGTACCGGATCACACTGTGGAGTCTCGATCATGCGCCTCAAAACCGCTGTTGCTACCCTCGCGTTGCTGTCCCTTCCCGTCAGCTCGGCCATGGCCGATCCCTTCTGGCGCAACGTGCTCTCCTCTGGCGCCACGACCGGCTCCTCCTACCTGACCTTCAAGGATCACAAGCTGATCATCGCCGCACAGGACGATGCCGGCAGCTTCGTGGCCAGCGAAGGCGGTATCCGCGGCCCGTATCTGGAAGCGGCGATCCAGAAAGTCCGTGCGCAGAACCCTGGTCTGGAAGCGTCCGACATGGACCTGGCCAACGCCATCCTGGCCAAGAACGCCGTCGCCGATAACTGACAGCGCGACCATAAAAAAACCCTCGCACATCGGTGCGAGGGTTTTTTTATGCGTGCAGCTTTTCTGCACCGGGTCGAGCGAGGGGCCTTGCGGCCCCTCTATGACGGTCAACGTACCAGATGCAGGAACTGCATGTGCCGTTCGTACTGATCGAGGATGTCGTTGATGATCTGCTCCTTGCTGTAGCCGACCAGATCGTAATCCTGGCTGCCTTCGGACAGATGCACCTCGGCTCGATAGTAGCGGCGGTTCTTGAGCTCCTGGTTGCCCATCCCGCCACGGGCGAAGGATGGCGTGAAGTAACCGCGCATCTGCACCTGATAGATGAATGGCCGCTCCTCGCCATGCCCGATTTCGAACGTGACGTTGTCGTGGCTGGTGTCCTCCTGGGTCACGGCATCCAAGCCCTTTTCGGCGAACGAGGCGGTCACTTCGGCCACTGCCGGGCGCACATGGGTGTCCATGAACCGGTACACCTCGTCACGCGAGGGGAAGCTCACGGCCTGGCTCAGGCGCTGTCGCCAGCCGCCGCGCCCAGGCCGCGAGCTGGCAACCGGGGCCAGCGAATACAACTGGGCGATCTTGCGCTGGCCTTCCATGTGGAAGGCCTTGTGCAGCCCCCACATCATCGCCAGCAGGATGATCGAGAACGGCAGCGAGGTCAGCACCACCGCCGATTTCAACGAATCGATGCTGCCGGCGAACAGCAGGCCACTGGTGACCAGCGCCGTCATCGCGCCCCAGAATACCCGCAGCCATTTCGGACCGTCTTCGTCCGGGTTGCCACCGCGTGCGGACAACGTCGAGAGCACGACAGTGCCCGAGTCGGCCGAGGTGACGAAGAACACGAAGCTGATGAACACGGTGACCGCGATCACTGTCCGCGCCCAAGGGTAGGTTTCCAGCAGCAGGTAGAGGGTCATCGACGGGTCGGTGATGGCCGACTGGCCGATCGCGGCCATGCCGTGATTGATCACCTGGTCGATCGCGCTGTTGCCGAAGATCGACATCCACGCCAGGGTGAAACCCAATGGAATCAGCAGCACGCCGAAGACGAACTCGCGAATGGTGCGTCCCCGCGAGATGCGCGCGATGAACAGCCCCACGAACGGCGACCAGGCAATCCACCAGGCCCAGTAGAACACCGTCCAGTTGCCCAGCCAGTCACTGGGTTTGTCATAGGCATAGACGTCGAAACTCTTGCTGGGCAGCGCGCCCAGATAGTCGCCGACGTTTTGCACCAGAGTGCTGAGCAGGTGCTGGGTCGGCCCCGCGAACAGCACGAACAGGAGCAGCGCACAGGCCAGCAGCATGTTGATGTCGGACATCACCCGCACGCCCTTGTCGACGCCGGAAACCGCCACCAGAATGGCTGCACCCATCATCAAGGTGATCAGAATCACCTGAACCCATTGGGTATGGGCCACACCGAACAGGTAATCCAGGCCCGAATTGAGGTGCAGGACGCCAAAGCCCATGTCGGCACCCAGGCCGAAGATGGTAGCAATGATGCCAAAGCCATCCACGGCGTAGCCGATCGGCCCGTTGATGCGTTTGCCGATCAGCGGGTAGAGCGCCGAGCGCAGCGCCAGCGGCAGGTTGTGACGATAGGCGAAATAAGCCAGCGCCATACCGACGAAGGCGAACACGCCCCAACCGTGCAAACCCCAGTGCAGGAACAGCAACTGCATGGCCTGACGTGCGGCTTCCTGGGTACCCGCCTCGCCCTGCGGCGGTTGCAGCATGTGGGTCAGCGGTTCGGACACGCAGAAGAAGAACAGGGTGATGCTGATACCGGCAGCGAACAGCATGCCGGCCCAGGACAGGTAGCTGAATTCGGGCTCGTCGTGATCGGCGCCCAGCTTGATCTTGCCGTAGCCCGACAGCGCGGTCACCACCACGAACACCAGGTACAGGGTCATGGCCAGCATGTAGTACCAGCCAACGGTGTTGGCCGCCCAGCTCTGCGCAGCCAACAACCATTGGCCGGCCGCCTGCGGGAAGGAAATGACGACGATGCCGAAAATCAGAATGAAGCTGGCGGCGAAGTAGAACACCGGAGGGTTCATGCGCACGTTGCCGCTGGGTGTCGATGAAGATGCACTCATGCGTTGTGCACTCCACACGTTCGGTAATGGAAGAAACTGGGCGTTTTCAGCAAGGGATGGCCTCCTGTTGAACGCGAATCGCGATCCATGGTTTTATTGAACGAGCGTTCAATTAAAACACGAGTGATGGGTAGATGGCCAATTGACGGGCCAAACGGTCCTGTTGAACAGGCCGCTGGCCGTGCGCCGTGTACGCTTATTTCTGGCTGCTGTCGTGCTGCACCAGATTGGCTTGGGTCAGGTTGCTGCCGGCGGGCACGGTGCGCGTGAGCCACACGTTGCCGCCGATGGTCGAGCCCTTGCCGATGGTGATGCGACCCAAAATGGTCGCCCCGGCATAGATGACCACATCGTCCTCGACGATCGGGTGGCGAGGATGACCTTTCTGCAATTGTCCGGACTCGTCCGCCGGGAAGCGCTTGGCGCCCAGGGTGACCTGCTGGTAGATACGCACCCGTTCACCGATCACGGCGGTTTCGCCGATCACCACGCCTGTGCCATGGTCGATGAAGAAACTCGGGCCGATTCGCGCCCCGGGGTGAATATCGATACCGGTCGCCGAATGGGCCAGTTCCGAGCTGATGCGCGCCAGCAACGGCAGGCCGGCCAGATACAGATGGTGAGCCAGACGATGATGAATCACCGCCAGCACGCCGGGGTAGCACAGCAGCACCTCATCGACGCTGCGCGCCGCCGGGTCGCCGTGGTAAGCCGCCAGCACATCGGTGTCGAGCAACCGCCGCAGGCCCGGCAGGGCGGCGGCGAAATCCTGGATCAACTGCAACGCTTTGGCGTCGACGGCCGGCAGGTCGCAGTCACCATTGCGCGCCGCATAACGCAGCTCCAGGCGAGCCTGGGTCAGCAGTTCGTTGAGCGCAGCGTCCAGGGTGTGGCCGACGTAGAAATCTTCGCTTTCCTCGCGCAGGTCCACCGGCCCCAGGCGCATCGGGAACAACGCACCGCACAACTGTTCGAGCACCTGGGCCATGGCCTCGCGCGAAGGCAGCTCGCGACCGCCCTGCATGCCGCAGCTGCGCCCGTTCTGCCGACGCCAATCGGACCGCGCCTCATGCAACTGGCCGACGATGGACTGTAACTGCCAATGGCCTTTGCGTGCCTGAGGAATGTCGTTCACGGTTATGTCCTGCCCTGTGCGAAAACAGCGATGGCCGCCGATAGGCGCCCACCATACGGGAAAAATCCTGGCACCAAAAAGAACGCTTTGGATCGATCGTGGAGCATCTGAACATAAGCCGGGGTCATACGTTCCGTGGCTACCGTTGGGACTTGTGGGCCAGCGTGGCGGTGCCTATAGTCCTGTTTTCCGATCGCGCCCCTCCTTCATCACGATCATCCATTACAACAAGGATTCGCCATGAATTTTCCCGCATTGCGCAAACACCTGCTGATCGCCGGTCTGGTTCTGGGCAGCTCGCTGCTGGGCCAGGCGGTCGCCGGCGAACAGTTGCAGAAGATCAAGGACGCCGGTGTCATCAATGTCGGCCTGGAGGGTACCTATCCACCGTTCAGCTTCGTCGATGAAAACGGCAAGCTGACCGGTTTCGAAGTGCAGCTTTCCGAGGCGTTGGCCAAGGAGCTGGGCGTCAAGGTCAAACTGCAGGCGACCCCGTGGGCCGGCATCCTCGCGGCGCTGGATTCCAAGCGTCTGGACATCGTGGTCAATCAGGTGACCATCTCCGAGGAGCGCAAGAAGAAGTACGACTTCTCCACGCCCTACACCATTTCCGGTATCCAGGCGGTGGTCGCCAAGAAGAACGCCGACAGCATCAAGCAGGCGTCGGACCTGGGGGGCAAGAAAGTCGGAATGGGCCTGGGCACCAACTACGAGCAGTGGCTCAAGGACAACGTGCCGAGCGCCATCGTGAAGACCTATGACGATGACCCCACAAAGTATCAGGACCTGCGCGTCGGCCGCATCGATGCCATCCTGGTGGATCGCCTGGCGGCCTTCGACCTGATCAACAAGACCAACGAGACCCTGGCCCTGGCCGGCGACGCGTTCTCGCGGCAGGAATCGGGGATCGCCGTGCGCAAGGGCGAACCGGAGCTGCTCAAGGCCATCGACGACGCTCTGGAGAAACTGCGCAAGGACGGCACCCTGGCCAAGCTCTCCAAGCAATGGTTCAGCGCTGACGTCACCCAATGATCGAGAGCAGCCTGCAGCTGATGCTCGATTCGGCGCCCTTTCTGCTCAAGGGCGCCTACTACACGATATTTCTCAGCCTGGGCGGCATGTTCTTCGGCTTGCTGCTGGGTTTCGGCCTGGCGCTCATGCGCCTGTCCAGAAGCCGGTTGCTGAGCTGGCCGGCGCGGGTCTACGTGTCGTTCTTCCGCGGCACACCGTTGCTGGTCCAGCTGTTCGTGATCTATTACGGCCTGCCCCAGGTCGGTATCGAGCTGGACCCACTGTCGGCGGCGCTGATCGGGTTTTCCCTGAACATGGCAGCCTATGCCTGCGAAATCCTGCGCGCAGCGATTGCGTCCATCGAGCGCGGTCAGTGGGAAGCAGCCGCCAGCATCGGCATGACCCGCGCGCAGACCCTGCGCCGGGCCATCCTGCCGCAGGCCATGCGCACCGCACTGCCGCCGCTGGGAAACAGCTTCATCTCGCTGGTCAAGGACACGGCGCTGGCCGCCACCATCCAGGTACCGGAGCTGTTCCGTCAGGCGCAGTTGATCACAGCACGCACGTTCGAGATCTTCACCATGTACCTGGCGGCCGCATTGATCTACTGGCTGTTGGCAAGCATTCTGGCGCACCTGCAGAATCACCTGGAACGGCGGGTCAACCGCCACGACCAAGAGGCGTGAAGCAATGATCGTGGTAAAGGGCCTGACCAAGCAGTTCAATGGTCACACGGTGCTCAAGGGCATCGATCTGGAGATCGCCGCCGGCGAAGTGGTGGCCATCATCGGCCCCAGCGGTTCGGGCAAGACGACCTTCCTGCGTTGCCTTAACCTGCTGGAAACACCCACCAGCGGCCGCATCCGCGTGGGCGACATCGAAATCGACGGTGCCCGCGTGGCACAGCAGCAAGGCTTGATTCGCGAGCTGCGCCAGCAAGTGGGCTTCGTCTTCCAGAACTTCAACCTGTTCCCCCATCGCACGGCATTGGAAAACGTCATCGAAGGGCCGGTGGTGGTCAAGAAAACGGCCATGGCCGAGGCGGTCGAACTGGGCCGCAGCCTGTTGGCGAAGGTGGGTCTGGCCGGCAAGGAGGACGCCTATCCCAGGCGGCTGTCGGGGGGGCAGCAGCAACGCGTGGCGATTGCCCGGGCACTGGCCATGCAGCCGCAGGTGATCCTGTTCGACGAACCGACTTCGGCGCTCGATCCGGAGCTGGTCGGCGAGGTGCTGGCGACCATTCGAGGCCTGGCGCAGGAACGGAGGACCATGGTCATCGTCACCCACGAGATGCAGTTCGCCCGGGACGTGGCCAACCGCGTGGTGTTCTTCGACCAGGGCGTGATCGTGGAACAGGGCCCGGCCCGTGAGTTGTTCGCCAACCCGCAGCAGGCGCGGACCCGGCAGTTTCTCGATAAATTCCTGCACCCCGAGCGGTAATACCGCTCAGGGTTTGCGGAACACGTAGAACAGGTTCGGTTCGCTGACCATGTACAGGTTGCCATCGTCGTCCATGGCGATGCCTTCGGGCTGCGGCACGCTCTTGCTCAAACCCTGGTGGCCTTTGCGCAGCGACATGGTGCTCAGGGGCCGCCCCTGCACGTCCAGTTCGACCACCAGCAGCGACTCGTCCGAGAGTGCCAGCAGGTGACCACTGCGTTCGTCGTACTGCAGGCTGGAAAGATCGCGCACGAATAGCCCGGCATCGCGCCGACGGTCCTGGGTGACCTGCACGTCCAGCGGCTTGTCACTCACCCCCCGTGGAAAACCCTGCACCTCGTAGATCAGCATGGGGTCGCGCTCGCGCGCCACGAACAGGCGCTTGCCGGCCGAATCGTAGGCCAGCCCTTCGAAGCCCTTGTTGCTTCGGCCACCGAAGTTGAGGCTCAACTGCTCGGCGTGCTGCGCATCGAGGATCTGCGTGGTGTCGTCGATGTTGATCTTGATAAGCCGTTGCTGGCGCTCGTCGGTGATCACATAGACACCGGGGCTGATGTACTCGACCGCTTCCGGGTCACCGAATCCGACCAGCTCGATCCGCCGCAGGATTTTGCCCTGCAGCGACAGTTCGATCAGCTCCGAGCGCTGGTTGGTGACGGTGAACAAGGTCTTGCGCGACGGGTCGAAGGTCAGCGCCGAAATGTCGTCGTCCAGACCTTCGATCACCTTGGCTTCGATATCCACCTGATAGCTGTCCAGATCGATCGCACCCGGCAGGGGCCCGCCCAGCCAGCGCTCGACATTGAAACTGGCGCGTTCGAGCCAGCGAAAGTGGTGCAGCGCGGCGAAGGCGCAGATCAGCGTGAGCAGTGCCGCGATCAGCAGCAGGTGTACGGGTCGAACGAAGAAACGCATCGCGTCGGGCTCTTGAATGAAGTGTGCGCATCAAACCATTAAATGATGAAGCCAAGCTTAAGTTTCTACGGATAAACCTGTAGGAAATTTCCGCAACATCACTGTACTGAAAGCGCGCTCGCCGCCTCAGTGCTTGCGCAACACGTAGAACAGATTTGGCTCGCTTACCAGATAGAGGGTGCCCTCGTCATCGATGGTCACCCCTTCAGCACGCGGGATGGTGTCCTTGAGTCCGTTCATGCCGCCCAGCAACGTCATGAAGCTCCATTGCTTGCCCGCTTCGTCATACTCCATCAGCAAGTGCGAGTCGGCCGACAGCAGCAGGCGGTGGCCGGTGCGAGGATCCACTGCCAGCGCCGAGAGGTTGCGCATGTCCAGGTCGGACGCATCCAGGCGTTGTTTCTCGCCGATGGGCTGGCCATCGCTGCCCAGCTTCAGCGAGAACAGCGCCGGTGGTCGCTCCTCGCCCAGCAACAGACGCTGGTTGCGCGGATCCCAGGCCAGCCCTTCGAAGGCCTTGTTCTGGTCCGTCGAAGGGCCGAGGTCGAACGATGCGAAATCGGCGATGTTCAGCTCGCGGGTGCCGGCGTCGACCTTGACCACAGTCAACTGGTGCTGGCGCTCGTCGATGATCGCCAGGCGCCCGTCGGGCAGCGTCGTGACCGCCTCCGGATTTTTCCAGCCGTTGAGTGGCATCTTGCGCAATACGTCGCCCTGCAGGCTCAGTTCGGTCAGGTAGGGATTCTTGCCCATGACCGCGAACAGCGTACGGGTCCCGGGGTGAAAGGTGATGTCCGAAGCCTCGTCGCCTTCCATGCCCGGCAAGTGCTTGCCGTCGATCACGGCCTTGTAGTCGGGCAACCAGATGCTGGCCTTGCGCTGCGCGCTGTTCTGCGTCCACTCCTGCACCCACAGCTCGGCCCGGTCGTCCCAGTGCAGGACCACGGCGACGATGTAGCCGCTCAGCATCACCAGCAGGGTCCACAGGTACCAACGTTTATACAGGGGGCGGGATGAATGCAGCGCGGCGCGGACCATGGAGTACCCTTGCTGGAGATGGATTCATGCGGGCACATCTGGACGATGCACCCACTGGGGTGGGGGCATTATCCAGATCGAATGTCAAAAAAAAGTGAGGCGCGGCGCGACTACTGAACGCGGCTTTCGAAGCGGCTGACACCCGGCAGTTCCAGCACGATATCGGCGCCGACTTCAAGCGGACCGACCCCGGCCGGGGTGCCGGTGAGAATGACGTCGCCGGCCTGCAGCGAGAAACATCCGGCCATGTACTGGATCATCGGCACGATGGGGTTGAGCATCAGGCTGCTGTTGCCGTCCTGGCGCACTTCGCCGTCGATGGTCAGGCGTATCGGGATGTTGGTGAGGTCGGGGAAGCTTGCCGCCGACACGAAGGGTGCGATCACCGCGGCGCCGTCGAACGACTTGGCGATCTCCCACGGCAGGCCTTTCTCGCGCAGGCGTGACTGGACGTCGCGCAGGGTCAGGTCCAACGCCGGAGCGAAACCGGAGATGGCATCGATGACTTCTTCGACACTGGGCCGGGTGCTCAGGGATTTGCCCAGCAGCACCGCGATCTCGGCCTCGTAGTGCACCGCGCCGCGGTCGGTGGGAATGCTGAAGGTTTCCTGCAACGGCACTACGCAGCTGCTGGGCTTGATGAACAGCAGCGGTTCGGTCGGGATCGGGTTGTCCAGCTCCTTGGCGTGCTCGGCGTAGTTGCGGCCGATGCACACCACCTTGCCCAGCGGGAAGTGGATACGGGTGCCATCGATGTACTGGTGCTGGTAGCTCATTGCTCGAACCTCTGCTCAGATGAACGCATCAAATGGAAAAGATCTTGCCCGGGTTCATGACCCCGTTGGGGTCGAACACGGCCTTCATGGCCTTCATGTACTGGATTTCGACCGGCGAACGGCTGTATTGCAGGTAGTCGCGCTTGACCATGCCCACGCCGTGCTCGGCGGAGATGGAGCCGTTGTACTTGCGTACGGTTTCGAAGACTTCGGTATTGACCAGCGCGCACTCGGCGAAGAACGCGTCCTTGTCCATGTGTTCGGGCTTGAGGATGTTCAGGTGCAGGTTGCCGTCGCCGATGTGGCCGTACCACAGCACGTCGAAGGCCGGGTACCGTTCGCTGACGATGGCGTCGATTTCGCGCAGGAAGGCCGGCACTCTGGAAATGGTTACCGAAATATCGTTCTTGTACGGCACCCAATGGGAAATGGTTTCGGAAATGTACTCGCGCAGCTTCCACAGGTTGCGCAGCTGCTGCTCGCTCTGGCTCATCACGCCATCCAGCACCCAGCCCTGCTCCACGCAGTGCTCGAAGGTGGCCAGCGCGGTGTCGGCGATGTCATCGGTGGTGGCTTCGAATTCCAGCAGGGCATAGAACGGGCAGGCCGTTTCGAACGGCGCCGGCACGTCGCCGCGGCCCAGCACCTTGGCCAAAGCCTTGTCGGAGAAGAACTCGAACGCCGTGAGGTCGAGCTTGCCCTGGAACGCGTGCAGCACCGGCATGATCGCGTCGAAGTCGGCGGTGCCGAGCACCATCGCGGTGAGGTTCTTCGGCGCGCGGTCCAGACGCATGGTGGCCTCGACGATGAAGCCCAGGGTGCCCTCGGCACCGATGAACAGCTGACGCAGGTCGTAGCCAGTGGCGTTCTTGACCAGGTCCTTGTTCAGCTCCAGCAGATCGCCCTGGCCGGTGACGACCTTGAGGCCCGCCACCCAGTTGCGCGTCATGCCGTAGCGAATGACCTTGATGCCGCCAGCGTTGGTGCCGATGTTGCCACCGATCTGGCTGGACCCCGACGAGGCGAAGTCCACCGGGTAGTACAGGCCATTCTCTTCGGCCAGGTTCTGCAACTGCTTGGTGATGACCCCAGGCTGGCACACCACGGTGCGGTCGGTGGCGTTGAATTCGAGCACCTTGTTCATGTAGTCGAACGACACCACCACTTCGCCGTTGGCCGCCACCGCTGCCGCCGACAGACCGGTGCGACCGCCGGAGGGCACCAGCGCGACCTGGCGCTGGTTGGCCCAGCGAACGATGGCCTGGACCTGTTCGATGGTCTTGGGAAAGGCGATGGCGCTGGGGGCCGGGGCGTACTGTTTGGTCCAGTCCTTGCCGTAGGTGTCGAGGGAGGCGGCATCGGTGAGGACCTTGCCGGGCTCGAGCAGGGTCTTGAGTTCATCGATCAAGGCGTGGCTGTTCATGGACGCGACTCTGGAAGTGAAGGTTTCACGAATCGAGCGGTTCGCGGCCCGTCAAACCTCGAACCATTCATAGTCACCCTGAGAACGGCTCATGACCCAGGATGGGCGTACGACAGGGAGGCTATGCTAGCATACGCACCCCGCCAATCGAGCTCTGGCCCGGTGCGCGCCGCTTCACTTCCTGCCATTTTTTTCGGGACACAGGTTTACGCAGATGAGCAAGACTTCCCTCGACAAGAGCAAGATCAAGTTCCTTCTTCTCGAAGGCGTCCACCAATCCGCCGTGGACGTCCTCAAGGCTGCCGGCTATACCAGCATCGAGTACCACACCAAGTCGCTGCCCGAAGCCGAACTCAAGGAAAAGATCGCCGACGCGCACTTCATCGGCATTCGCTCACGCACCCAGCTGACTGAAGAGCTGTTCGACTGCGCGAAGAAACTGGTGGCCGTGGGCTGCTTCTGCATCGGCACCAACCAGGTCGACCTGGCCGCTGCCCGCGAACGCGGCATCGCCGTGTTCAACGCGCCGTACTCCAACACCCGCTCCGTGGCCGAGCTGGTACTGGCCGAGGCCATCCTGCTGCTGCGCGGCATCCCCGAGAAGAACGCTTCCTGCCACCGTGGCGGCTGGATCAAGAGCGCGGCGAATTCCTTCGAGATCCGTGGCAAGAAGCTGGGCATCATCGGCTATGGCTCGATCGGTACCCAGCTCTCGGTCCTGGCCGAAGGCCTGGGCATGCAGGTGTACTTCTACGACACCGTGACCAAGCTGCCGCTGGGCAACGCCACTCAGGTCGGCAGCCTGACCGACCTGCTGGGCATGAGCGACATCGTCACCCTGCATGTGCCTGAAACCGCCGCCACCCAGTGGATGATCGGCGAGAAGGAAATCCGCGCCATCAAGAAGGGCGGCATCCTGATCAACGCCGCGCGCGGCACCGTGGTCGAGCTCGACGCACTGGCCGAGGCGATCAAGGACAAGCACCTGATCGGCGCCGCCATCGACGTGTTCCCGGTCGAGCCACGCTCCAACGACGACGTCTTCGAAAGCCCGCTGCGTGGCCTGGACAACGTCATCCTGACCCCGCACATCGGCGGTTCCACGGCCGAAGCACAGGCCAACATCGGTCTGGAAGTGGCAGAGAAACTGGTCAAGTACAGCGACAACGGCACCTCGGTGTCGTCGGTCAACTTCCCCGAAGTGGCCTTGCCGGCGCATCCGGGCAAGCACCGCCTGCTGCACATCCACGAAAACGTGCCGGGCGTGATGATGGAGATCAACAAGGTCTTCGCCGAGAACGCCATCAACATCTCCGGCCAGTTCCTGCAGACCAACGAAAAGGTCGGCTACGTGGTGATCGACGTCGACGCCGAATACTCGGATCTGGCGCAGGAAAAACTGCAACAGGTCACCGGGACCATTCGTTGCCGCGTACTGTTCTGATAGCGACCGGATTGCGGTGTGCCTGGCACACCGCGTCGTCTGGTTCGCGGCTGCTAGCCGCTCCTACAATCAACTCAGATCTCCTGTAGGAGCGGCTGGTAGCCGCGAACCAAGCGACGCGGTGTATCAGAACGGCTCATTGCCTCGCCGCCGAAACCAGCCCGTCAGCGACAGCCGATTGCGCTGCGCCGGCATCACTTCGTGCGGTACCTCTCCGGAAAGAAACACCACCAGCGTGCCACCGATCGGCTGCACGTCGAACGCCGTGTCCCCTTGCAGGTACATGCGCAACTGCCCCCCATCCGCTTCGCTCCAGTCCGCATCGTTCAGGTAAAGCACCGCTGAAACCATGCGCCGGTCATCGTCGCGAAACCGGTCCAGATGACGCAGGTAGACACTGCCCGGCGGGTACAGGGCGAAGTGGCATTCGAAGTCTTCCAGCCCCAGGAACAGACCCCGGTTCAGGGCTTCGCGCAGGCTGTCCATGACCGCCAGGTAGGTGTCGCACGGCAGCGCTTCGCCCGGCTCGATCCACTGGATGCGATCACCACGAATGCCTTCGCGAATCTCCTGGGACGGGCCACGCCCGACCGCCGCTGGCGCCAACTCGCCCTGGGCATGACGGGTACGACATTCGGCCGCCAGCGCCAGGGTCAACGCCTGGGGCACGAAGAGTTCCTGCTGCGACCAACCCTGCTCGGCCAGGTCGTCGACGATGCGCAGCAGCAGCGGATGGTCAGAAGGTATTTGCATGCCCGGCATAGTATCCATACGCCCGCAAAACCGACAGAGGCTTGCACAGTGTCGATGCATCCAAGCGCGATGCCTGTGTCACTTCTCGACAAAGCCTGGCAATGCCACGGACAATGGCCCCTTGCCGACAGGAGTCCCTATGCGCCGCGTCCTTGTGTTCTTGATGATGTTCAGTACGACGCCTGCCTGGGCCGACGACCACGACTTGCTGTACAAGGCCGCTGGCTGGCCTGAACAAAGAGCGCATTTCAGCGATGCCCTCAAGGCTGCCCAGCAGCGCTACCAGAGCAGCCTGCCACCGGCTGTGTTTCAGGCACTGGTGAGCAACAGCGACCAACGCTTCGCGGCCCAGGCCATGGACCAGCGTGCCGAAGCGCGGCTGCGTCAGGGGTTGGCCGATCCCAAGCCTGCCCTCGCCTTCTTCGAATCGCCATTGGGCCGCAAGATCGTCGCCGCCGAACTGCTCGCCACCCGTAGCGACCAACTGGCCAAGAACGCCCAGGGTTTGCCGAAACTGCAGGTCGAGTCCACCCGCGCGCTGTTGATCGGCCACCTGGCCCAGGCCCTACCCGCCCGCCAGGCCGGTGCAGAGGTCAGCCTGGCGATCGCCGGGGTGGCCGCCGACAGCCTCAGTTCGATGATTCCAGGTCTGCTGGGAGGCGGTCAGGCCGCGGGTTTGCTCGATGGCCAGCGTGAGCGGCTGCAGCAGCAGATCGGCATCGATTTGAACAATACGCTGCTATACGTGTACCGCGATCTGTCCGATCCGGAACTGGAAGAGTTCGTCGACTTCGCCGAGTCTGCAGCCGGGCAGGCTTATTATCAGGCCGCCCTGGAGGCGGTACGGGCAGGATTGGCGGTCGGCCAGGCGCAGAGCCGGCCTGGGGCTTAGCGTGCCCATGCGGGCCTATTCGCGGGCAGAGCTCCCACAGGATCCACTAATGCCTGTTTGGGAGCGGGGCGGGCGGCGAGTCCTCTGCCCGCGAATGGAGCGACGCGGTTACAGATTCTGGTCAAAAAACCCGAAACACTGCGCCCGAATCGGCGGCACCTCATTGACCAGATGATGCTTGCCCCCCGCCACCTGCAACAGCCGCACTTCAGCGAACTTGCCGCGCAGTACCTTGAGGTTATGCCGCCAATCCACGGTGTCATCGTCATCCCCCTGCACGATCACCACCGTCCGCGCACTGCGCGGCGCGGCTTCGATGTGTTGCACCCACTGAACCAGCGCACCCACCCATGCCGTTGGCAGGCGCCGGGGTTGCAACGGATCGGCCTGCAGAAAAGGCAGAAAATCCACGTCGTTGCTATTGGCGCTGAAACGCCGCGCAATGCCGTTGACGAAAGGCTTGAGCAGGCGATAGCTGAGCTTGGACAGGCCCCACGCCACCGGCCGCACCAGCGGCGCCATCAACAGCACCTGCCCCTGTGCCGGTGACCGTGCCCCGTGGTACAGCAGATGGTCGATGATGATCGCGCCACCGGTGCTCTGGCCCAGCAAATGCCACGGCTGGGGCAACTGCAGCAGGCTCGCTTCGGCGAACAGGCCATTGAGGGTCGCCTGGTAATCGGCGAAGTTGTGGATGCTGGCCCGCTCTCCGCTGGACAGGCCATGACCTGGCAGATCGCAGGAAATGACCGCGAAGCCGCGCTCCAAAGCCCATTGCACGGCGTGCCGGTACAGCCCCATGTGGTCGTAGAAGCCATGCATGACGAAGAGCGTGGCAATGGGTTGTTGCGGTATCCAGACCTGAGCGACGAGGTCGAAACCTGCTGCCTTGAAACGCCCCAGCCAGCTTTGCGCAGGCAGGTCGAGTTGGTAGAAGCGTTGGTAGGCCTGGGCCTCGGCAGACAGCGGCTGTCGGGCGCTTAGGGGTTGCAGGGAATTACGTAGTGTGTCGGGCTGGAATGCAGGAGACATGGATGATTATTCCAAGGCGATACGTGTGCTGACTGTGTGGGCCTCTTCGCGGGCAGAGCCCGCTCCCACAATAAACCCGCGCTGTGTCTGTGGAGTAGTGCTCTATTGTGGGAGCGGGTCTCTGCC
>NZ_JASCPM010000025.1:0-69405 GCF_029960215.1 Pseudomonas sp. PS01301
GCCGATGACCGCTCCTGCGATTTCTCCGTAGGAGCGGTCATCGGCCGCGAAACCCGCACCGCGTCTGACCTGACACCTCACCAATGCTCCGACAACCCCGACTCCTTCCCATTCGAGCCCATCCATTGAAAACCTCCTACTCCCCCGATATCGCGGTCTCCACCGCCCAGCGCGTGCTGGGCGGACGTGATCTGTTCTCCCTGTGGTTTTCCCTGGGCGTCGGCCTCATGGTGCTGCAGACCGGCGCCTTGCTGGCGCCCGGCCTGGGCCTTGCCGGTGCGCTGGGCGCCATTTTTCTCGGGACCCTGGTGGGTGTGCTGCTGCTCGCTAGCGTCGGCGTGATCGGCAGCGACACCGGGCTGTCGGCCATGGCCGCCCTGCGCCTGACCCTGGGCCATGGTGCCGGCAGCGTGCCGGCGCTACTGAACCTGCTGCAACTGGTCGGCTGGGGCTCGTTCGAGATCATCGTCATGCGCGATGCCGCCAGCCTGCTGGGCACCCGCGCCTTCGGCGAAGGCAGCCTGGGCAGCAATCCGTGGTTGTGGACGCTGCTGTTCGGCGCATTGGTCACGCTGCTGGCGGTCAGTGGGCCGCTGACCTTCGTGCGCAAGGTGCTGCGCAAATGGGGCATATGGCTGCTACTGGCGGCATGCCTTTGGCTGACCTGGAACCTGTTCGCCAAGGCCGACCTGGCAGCTCTGTGGAACACTGCGGGCGACGGCTCCATGGACCTGGCCACCGGCTTTGACATCGCGATTGCCATGCCCCTGTCGTGGCTGCCGCTGATTGCCGACTACTCGCGATTCGGCAAGCGCGCTCGCAACGTGTTCGGCGGCACCGCCGTGGGCTTCTTCATCGGCAATTTCTGGTTGATGAGCCTGGGCGTCGCCTACACCCTGGCGTTCGCGCCCAGTGGTGAAGTCAATGCGCTGCTGTTGGCGCTGGCCGGTGCTGGCCTGGGCATACCGCTGCTGCTGATTCTGCTGGACGAGTCGGAGAACGCCTTCGCCGACATCCATTCGGCTGCGGTATCGACCAGCCTGTTGTCAGGCTTGAAGGTGGAGCACCTGGCCCTGGCCATCGGTATCATCTGCACGCTGATCGCCTGCCTGGCACCGCTGGCGCAGTACCAGAACTTCCTGCTGCTGATCGGCTCGGTCTTCGCGCCGCTGTTCGGCGTGGTCCTGATGGACCACTTCGTGCTGCGCAAACGCGCCATCCAGGTCGAGCCACGGGCTGTGCGCTGGAGCGCACTGCTGGCGTGGCTGGGCGGTGTGTGCCTGTATCACGTGCTGGCCAATCTGTACCCGCAGATCGGAGCAACCCTGCCCGCGCTGGTGGTGGCCGGGTTGCTGTACTACCTGATCGAGCGCGTGCTCAACCGCGACCCGGGAACAGCTCGGGCTTGATCACGCCATTGAGGCGCGGGTAGGCGATCTTCACTTCCGGGTGGCCCATGGCGTAGGGGGCGATGCTGTACACGTTGTACTTGAGCACCACGCCCCCATAGGTCAAGGCAATGTTCGGCGTCTGCTGGAAAGGCCACTGACGAATGAAGTCGGCATCCTTGTCCAGCTTGCTGGCGACCAGCCAGCCACGGTGGGCTTCTTCGGCAGCCTGCCAGAACGCGCGTTCCTGGCCCGGTACCAGCATGTCCTTCAGGGTCAGTTCGCGATGCTCGCGACGCGACCAGTTGATGAAGCCGCGTCCCGGCATGCCGTGGGCGCCACCGGTCATGACGTAGCTGGACAGCTCGACCACCACGATACCGTCATGCTGCTCGCGTACCTTGGCTTGCAGGTAGCTGCTGTAGCGCGGGTGGGCCTCGCGCATGAATTGATCTTCATAGGCCTTAAGGGTCGCCGGTACGCGGGCGTCGGGCGTGTTGACGGTCATCTCGCGCAAGCGTTTGTCGATGGCTGCATCCAGGCCGGGCTCGTCGGGAAAATGCACCACGTCGATGTTCACCAGTGGGCAGTCCTGATTGTCGCAGCCGGGCTTGATGTGCTCGAAAGCCTCGCGCTTGGTCTCCAGCGGCGCCCGGTAGTTGGTTTGGAAGACACTGGCGCAGGCACCCAGGGTCAAGGCGACGCAGGCCACGGAGGTGAACTTGAGAAACGACATGATGGTCCTTGGCGGATGATTGAATTGTCGTGCTTGGACTGCCGGTCGAACCGTCGGTTCGCACGTAGCACAATCTTAATGCCTGCTCGCCCAACCGCCTATCCCGAGGCTTGCGGCTTACCTTCGAAGGGGGGCTGCAATACGGGCGCATCGCGGTTAGGATGGCCCCATGCTGCACGCACGAGTACGAGGTTTTTCCATGCCAGATTCATCCCGATCCACCCCCAAGGCGGTCGAGATCGACAAGACCGAACGTTGCTTCCAGGGCTTCTACAGACTGGACAAGCTGTTCCTGCGCCACGAGCTGTTCAACGGTGGCATGAGCAAACAGATCAGCCGCGAACTGTTCGTGCGCCACGACGCCGTGTGCGTGTTGCCCTACGATGCCGTTCGCGACGAAGTGGTCCTGATCGAGCAGTTCCGGGTCGGCGCGGTGGGAAAGGTCGACAACCCCTGGCTGATCGAAATGGTCGCCGGGTTGATCGACAAGGACGAGCAGCCCGAGGAAGTCGCCCATCGCGAAGCCGACGAGGAAGCGGGGCTGCAGATCGAAGCGCTGTGGCCAGTCACCAAGTACTTCCCGTCGCCCGGCGGCAGCGATGAATACGTGCATCTGTACCTGGGCCGCTGCAGCAGCGAAGGCGCGGGCGGCCTGCATGGGCTGGAGGAGGAGGGCGAGGACATCCGCGTCAAGGTCTGGGCGTTCGACGATGCACTGCAGGCCGTGCGCGATGGTCGGATCATCAACGCGGCAGCGATCATCGCCATTCAATGGCTGGCGCTGAACCGCGACGAAGTCAGGGGGCTGTGGTCGTGAGTCCGTTGCGCGAGCGCTACCGCGTCGATCTGGTTGGCTTGCAAGCCGCCTGCGAGGCCAATTATGCGCGACTCATGCGGCTGTTGCCGGACATGCGCAGCCAGCAGTTGTCGCGCCGCATCGCCATGACCCAGGCCGACCAGATGCTCGGCGTGCTGACCCTCGAGGTGATGCTGGCCTGTCCGTACACCACCACCCTGCGCGTGCGCCAGGAACACAGCCTGCCCTGGCTGCCCGTGCCGCAGATGGAAGTGCAGGTGTACCACGATGCGCGCATGGCCGAGGTCATCAGCGCCGAGCATGCCCGTCGTTTCCGCAGCGTCTATCCCTATCCCAACGAGGCCATGCACCAACCCGACGAAAAGGCCCAGCTCAACCTGTTCCTCGGCGAATGGCTCAGCCACTGCCTGGCCTGCGGCCACGAGTACGAAGCGGTGCGCTGAGCGCCGACCGGCCCCGGGCGCTGGACCCTGCATTGCCCTCGTCATCCAGGCTGCGCATAATTCCTCGATCAACCCCTGCCTGGAGACGGCCTTGTCGAGCCCATCTGATCGCGCTTTCGATGCCCCGGTGCTGCTCGTGCAGCTGTCGGACAGCCACCTGGTGGCCGAAGCCGACGGAGCCATGTTCGGCTTGAATACCCGGCAGAGCCTGGCGCAGGTCGTCAGCCAGGTGCAAGCGGAACAGCCGCACATCGATTTGCTGGTCGCCACCGGCGACCTGTCTCAGGACGGCACGCTGGCTTCCTATCAGGCGTTTGCCCAGGCTACAGCGGGAATTGCCGCGCCGATGCGCTGGCTGCCCGGGAATCACGACGAACCGGCGGTCATGCAGCAGGCCGCGCGGGGTACGCAGTGGCTGGAGCCGGTGGTGGACATCGGTGCCTGGCGAGTGACGCTGCTCGATTCCGCCATCGCAGGTTCGGCGGCGGGTCATCTGGCCGACGAGCAGTTGCAGCTGCTCGAACGGTCGCTTGCCGAGGCACCGCACAAGCATCACCTGGTGTGTCTGCACCATCATCCAGTGTCCATCGACAGTTCCTGGATGGAGCCCATCGGCCTGCGCAATCGGCATGCCCTGTTCGAACTGCTTGCCCGCTTTGCGCAAGTGCGGGGTGTGCTCTGGGGACACGTGCATCAGGAGATCGACCGGCAGGCTCATGGCGTGCGCCTGCTGGCATCGCCCTCGACCTGCATCCAGTTTCTGCCGCGCAGCGAGGACTTCGCCCTGGACGACCGTGCGCCGGGCTACCGCTGGCTGCGTCTGATGCCGGATGGACAGATCGAAACCGGCGTCTCGCGCCTGGCGGACTTCAGCTTCACCCCGGATCTGGACGCGGCGGGTTATTGATTCAGGGGCGGTAGCGTGGCCTTCGCGGGCAGAGCCCGCTCCCACAGGGTTTCGTGCCAGGATTGTGGCTTGCCGGAGCGGAGCGGGCGGCAAGCCTTCTGTTCACGAAGGCCGCACCGCCCATATACCGACGCACCAACACCCCAACAGCATCCCCGACAAGGTAAACTGCGCGCCATCTCTATGCCCGGAGGCCCCCATGCCCGGTTCGATCCTCTACATTCATGGTCTGAACAGCTCGCCGGATTCACAGAAAGCCCGCCAGTTGAGTGCGCTGATGCAACGCATCGGCCTGGCTGATCAACTGCGCGCGCCCGCCTTGCACCACCATCCGCGCCAGGCCATCGCCCAACTGGAAGCGGCACTGGCGCAGCTCGATGCACCCTTGCTGGTGGGAAGCTCACTGGGCGGCTACTATGCGACACACCTGGCCCAGCGCTTTGGGCTCAAGGCAGTGCTGATCAACCCGGTGGTCAACCCGCACCGCCTGTTCGATGGCTACCTGGGCGAACAGACCAACCATTACACGGGCGAGCGCTGGCAGCTGACCCACGACCACGTCACAGCCCTGGCCGAGCTGGAAGTGCCGGCCCCCACGGACCGCGAGCGGCTCCAGGTGTGGCTGCAGACCGGCGACGAGACCCTCGACTATCGCCAGGCGGCGGCCTTCTACCAAGCCTGCAGCGTGCACATCGAAAACGGCGGCGACCACGGCTTCCAGGGCTTTGCACAGAAGTTGCCGGCGCTGCTGGCATTCGCCGGCATCGACGCCGAGCGCCTGGATGGCATCGACCTTGCCCAGCTTTGACCACTCATTTCACGAACGACTGACGACGAGACCCCATGGCCAATCCCAGCGCTAGCTCCTATAACGCAGACGCCATCGAAGTCCTCTCGGGCCTCGACCCGGTGCGCAAGCGCCCGGGCATGTACACCGACACCAGTCGGCCCAATCACCTGGCCCAGGAAGTCATCGACAACAGTGTCGACGAAGCCCTGGCGGGCCACGCACGGTCGATCCAGGTCATCCTGCACGCCGACCACTCCCTGGAAGTGTCCGACGACGGCCGCGGCATGCCTGTGGACATCCACCCGGAGGAAGGCGTCAGCGGCGTCGAGCTGATCCTCACCAAGCTGCACGCCGGCGGCAAGTTCTCCAACAAGAACTACCAGTTCTCCGGCGGTCTGCACGGGGTCGGTATCTCCGTGGTCAACGCCCTGTCCAATCAAGTGCGGGTCAGGGTCAAGCGCGACGGCAACGAGTATCAGATGACCTTCGCCGATGGCTTCAAGGCCACCGACCTGGAAGTCATCGGTACGGTCGGCAAGCGCAACACCGGCACCAGCGTGTACTTCGCCCCGGACCCGAAATACTTCGATTCGCCCAAGTTTTCCGTCAGCCGCCTCAAGCATGTGCTCAAGGCCAAGGCGGTGCTCTGTCCTGGCCTGCTGGTCAGCTTCGAGGACAAGGGCAGCGGCGAGAAGGTCGAGTGGCATTATGAAGATGGCCTGCGTTCGTACCTGATCGATGCGGTCACCGAATTCGCCCGCCTGCCGGACGAGCCGTTCTGCGGCATCCTGGCGGGCAACAAGGAAGCCGTGGACTGGGCGCTGCTGTGGTTGCCCGAAGGCGGCGACAGCGTTCAGGAAAGCTACGTCAACCTGATTCCGACGGCCCAGGGCGGTACCCACGTCAACGGCCTGCGCCAGGGCCTGCTCGATGCCATGCGCGAATTCTGCGAGTTCCGCAACCTGCTGCCGCGCGGGCTGAAGCTGGCGCCCGAAGACATCTGGGAACGCATCGCCTTCGTCCTGTCGATGAAGATGCAGGATGCGCAGTTCTCCGGCCAGACCAAGGAGCGGCTGTCCTCGCGTGAAGCCGCAGCGTTCGTGTCCGGCGTGGTCAAGGATGCCTTCAGCCTGTGGCTCAACGCGCATCCTGAATTGGGCATGCAGCTGGCCGAGCTGGCGATCAGCAACGCCGGGCGCCGCCTCAAGGCAAGCAAGAAAGTCGAGCGCAAGCGCATCACCCAAGGCCCGGCATTGCCCGGCAAGCTGGCCGACTGTGCCGGCCAGGACCCGGCCCGCTCCGAGCTGTTCCTGGTCGAAGGTGACTCGGCAGGTGGCTCGGCCAAACAGGCGCGGGACAAGGAATTCCAGGCGATCCTGCCGTTGCGCGGCAAGATCCTCAACACCTGGGAAGTGGACGGCAGCGAGGTCCTGGCCAGCCAGGAAGTGCACAACATCGCCGTGGCCATCGGGGTCGATCCCGGTGCCGCCGATATCAGCCAGCTGCGCTACGGCAAGGTGTGCATCCTCGCCGACGCCGACTCCGACGGCCTGCACATCGCAACCCTGCTCTGCGCGCTGTTCGTCCAGCACTTCCGTCCCCTGGTGGACGCCGGGCACGTCTATGTCGCCATGCCGCCGCTGTACCGCATCGACTTGGGCAAGGAGATCTTCTACGCCCTGGACGAAGCCGAGCGCGATGGCATCCTCGACCGCCTGGTGGCCGAAAAGAAACGCGGCAAGCCGCAGGTCACGCGCTTCAAGGGCCTGGGGGAGATGAACCCACCGCAGCTGCGCGAAACCACCATGGACCCCAACACCCGCCGCCTGGTGCAACTGACCCTGGACGACTTCGCCGGCACCACCGAGATCATGGACATGCTGCTGGCCAAGAAACGTGCGGGCGACCGCAAGGCGTGGCTCGAGTCCAAGGGTAATCTGGCCGAGGTGCTGGCTTGATCGCAGCGCTGCTGACAGCCCTGTTCGCCCTGGCCCTGCCGACGCTGGCCGAGGCGTCGGCGCAGCCCGCTGTGCCCGAATTGACGTTGATCGGCGAGCATGCGGTCGATGGCATGCCCACGGGCAATCTGTCCGGTCTGGCGCTGTGCGGCAAGGCGTTGTGGGCCGTGTCCGACCGCGAAGACGGGACGGTCTATCGCCTCGATACCTCGACGCCCGTCTGGCAGGCCAGGGCGGTGACGTTCAAGGCACCGCCGGTCCCGCCCAGCGGGCTGCCCGCTCGTCTGCGCATGAGCAGTTGGGCCGCGTCTTTCGTGCGCGGCGGCGATCTGGATTTTGAAGGCATCAGCTGTGATGCCCAAGGCAACCAATACCTGGTCAGCGAAGCTCACGTCGCGGTCTTGCAGATTCCCGTTTCAGGCGAGCCGAAATGGTTGCCTCTGGATCCGACGCTGGTCAGTCAGGCGCGCGCCAGCCACTTGCTGTTGCACTTCAATGCCCTGTTCGAAGGGCTGACCGTCAACCCGGCCGGCGACCGCCTGTGGCTGGCCGCCGAACGTCAGCAGCGCGGTCTGTTGGCTGTTCGCAAGCGGCCGGTGAGCTGGAGCTGCGAGGGGCGTTGCGTGCTGCTCGCCGAAGGCGGTGCGGAAACGCTGCCGGTGCAGGTGCCTCGCACCAGGACCATGCCGCGCGACTTCGCTGACCTGGCCTACTTCGACGGCAAGCTGTTCACCCTGGAACGCAATGCCTACCGCATCTGCCGCCGAGACGCCGATACGGCGAAGCGGGAACGTTGCTGGTCGTTCGCCGCCGAAGCCCTGTTGCCCGCGCGCCGCTATGATGCGCCCTACGGCCTGACCGAAGCGCTGAGCGTGGACGCCGACGGCGCCTGGGTCGGCACCGACAACAACCAATGGGCCCGCGCCGATGGCGAACGCCGTCCGGTGGTCTGGCGCTTCGCAGCCCCGGCCGGTGGCTGGAGTGCGGCACCATGAGCCAGGCGGCACCCGGCAAGCGGGCGGGCAAACTGCTGATGCTGCTGGCCTGGGCCGCGGCGTTGTACCTGGCCACGCAGTTCTTCGGCGACTGGGAACAGCGTCGGGAAAATCCCAATGCCGTGCCGGTGTCCCAGCACGGCGACGGCTATGTGGAAGTGCAGCTGGCCGGCAATGGCCAGGGACACTTCGTCAGTGGCGGCTTCATCAACGGCCAGCCGGTGCAGTTCATGCTCGACACCGGCGCCACCGATGTGGCGATGCCCGAAGCCGTGGCGCGCAAGCTTGAATTGGCGCGCGGGGCACCGGTGCTGCTCACCACCGCCAATGGCAAGACCCAAGGCTATCGCACCGAGATCGCCAGCCTGCAATTGGGCGACATTCGCCTGAGCAATGTCCGCGCCCTTGTAGTGCCGGGCTTCGAAGGCAACCAGGTGCTGCTGGGCATGAGCGCTCTGAAACAACTTGAATTCACTCAGCGCGGCGGCAACTTGTTGCTGCGCCAGACCACGAAACGATGAGGCTTGCATGAGCGACTCCCTCGATCTCAGTCTCGACGGCGTAGAACGCCGGTCCCTGGCTGACTTCACCGAACAGGCCTACCTCAACTACTCCATGTACGTGATCATGGACCGCGCCTTGCCGCACATCGGCGATGGCCTCAAGCCGGTCCAGCGACGCATCGTCTATGCCATGAGCGAGTTGGGGCTCGACGCCGACGCCAAGCACAAGAAATCCGCGCGCACCGTGGGTGACGTGCTCGGCAAGTTCCACCCCCATGGCGACTCGGCCTGTTACGAGGCCATGGTGTTGATGGCGCAGCCGTTCAGCTATCGCTACACCCTGGTCGATGGCCAAGGCAACTGGGGGGCGCCGGACGATCCCAAGTCCTTCGCTGCCATGCGCTACACCGAAGCGCGCCTGTCGCGCTATTCCGAAGTGCTGCTCACCGAACTGGGCCAGGGCACTGCCGACTGGGTACCGAACTTCGACGGCACCCTGGACGAGCCTGCGGTGCTGCCAGCGCGCTTGCCCAACATCCTGCTCAACGGCACCACCGGCATTGCCGTGGGCATGGCCACCGACGTGCCACCGCACAACCTGCGCGAAGTGGCCAGCGCCTGCGTCCGTCTGCTCGACGAGCCCAAGGCCACGGTCGAGCAGCTGTGCGAGCACATCCAGGGTCCGGATTACCCGACCGAAGCGGAAATCATCACGCCGCGTGCCGAACTGCTGAAGATCTACCAGACCGGCCGCGGTTCGGTGCGCATGCGCGCGGTGTATCGTCTGGAAGACGGCGACGTGGTCGTCACCGCTCTGCCGCACCAGGTGTCCGGTGCCAAGGTGCTGGAACAGATCGCCGCGCAGATGCAGGCCAAGAAGCTGCCGATGGTGGCCGACCTGCGTGACGAATCCGACCACGAGCATCCGTGCCGCATCGTCATCATTCCGCGCTCCAATCGGGTCGAAGTCGACGAACTGATGCAGCATCTGTTCGCCACCACGGATCTGGAGTCGACCTACCGGGTCAACGTCAACATCATCGGCCTCGACGGCCGCCCGCAGCTGAAGAACCTGCGCGCGTTGCTGGTCGAGTGGCTGGAGTTCCGCGTCAACACCGTGCGGCGCCGCCTGCAATTCCGCCTGGACAAGGTCGAGCGCCGCCTGCACCTGTTGGACGGCTTGCTGATTGCCTTCCTCAACCTGGACGAAGTGATCCACATCATCCGCACCGAGGACCATCCCAAGGCACGCCTGATCGAGCGTTTCGCGCTGACCGAGATCCAGGCCGACTACATTCTCGATACGCGCCTGCGCCAGCTCGCGCGTCTGGAAGAAATGAAGATCCGTGGCGAACAGGAAGAACTGGCCAAGGAACGCGCCAAGCTGCAGGCCCTTTTGGGCAGCGAGGCCAAGCTGAAGAAACTGGTGCGTGCCGAGCTGATCAAGGACGCCGAAACCTATGGCGACGCTCGCCGCTCGCCGATCGTGGCGCGCAGCGAAGCCCGTGCGCTGTCGGAAAACGAGCTGATGCCCACCGAGCCTGTGACGGTAGTGCTGTCCGAGAAGGGCTGGGTGCGCTGTGGCAAAGGCCACGACATCGATGCCACCGGGCTGTCCTACAAGGCCGGTGACGGCTACAAGACGGCAGCGACCGGGCGCTCGAATCAGTTCGCGGTGTTCATCGACTCGACCGGGCGCAGCTACTCGGTGGCTGCCCATACGCTGCCCTCGGCCCGTGGCCAGGGCGAGCCGCTGACAGGCCGCCTGACGCCGCCACCGGGTGCGACGTTCGAATGCGTGATGCTGCCCGACGACGACGCGCTGTATGTCATCGCGTCGGACGCCGGCTACGGTTTCGTGGTCAAGGGCGAAGACCTGCAAGCCAAGAACAAGGCCGGCAAGGCGCTGCTCAGCCTGCCCAAGGGCGCCAAGGTGATCAACCCCCGCGCCGTGCCGGACCGTGAGCAGAACTGGCTGGCCGCCGTGACCACCGAAGGTCGACTGCTGGTGTTCAAGATCAGCGACTTGCCACAGCTGGGCAAGGGCAAGGGCAACAAGATCATCGGCATTCCCGGCGATCGAGTCGCCAGCCGTGAAGAATTCGTCACCGACCTTGCGGTCGTTGCCGAAGGCTCGACGTTGGTGTTGCAGGCAGGCAAGCGCACGTTGTCGCTCAAGCCCGACGACCTCGAGCACTACCGTGGCGAGCGTGGCCGCCGCGGCAACAAGCTGCCTCGCGGTTTCCAGCGCGTCGACGCTCTGGTCGTGGAAAACCCCTGACTGCCAACCGCGTGCGGACGGCGGCATGGCTGCCGTTCGACGCAAGCACTGGAGTCAGGGCGCGGATTCACGGATGATAGGCCCTTTCGCGGCGCCGCCAAGCGGCAGCGTCCAGACGACTCGGTCAAGTATTGCTGTGGTTGCCGTGTGGCAGCCGCCTGGATGAAATGATGAAACTGTTGCGTCTTCCCGTGATTTTATTGCTCGGCGGCGTGCTGGGCCTGGCCGGATGCAGCACGCATCAACCCGTGGCCTTGTACCAGCTCGACAGCGGCAACCCCGGCCTGCCCAAGGAAAGCCGCGGCATGGCCGTGCTGCTGGGGCCGGTGTCGGTGGCCGACTATCTGCAGCGCGAAACGCTGCTGCAGCGCCAGGCCGACGGTAGCCTGAGAGCGTCCACCGATGGCCGCTGGGCCGGAAGCCTTTCCGCCGACATCGACCAACTGCTGTTGCGCCAGATGGCCTGGCGCCTGGACAGCCAGCGCGTGGTACTGGCGCCTACGCCCGCCAACTTCACGCCCGATGCTCAGGTGCTGCTGTCGATCACCCGTCTTGATTCAGGCAGCCGCCAGCCTGCGATTCTCGACGCCCAGTGGCGCGTTCTGGATCGCCGTGGACAAGTGCGCGACAACCGCATCGTTCACCTTGAAGAAAAGCACGACGGCGGCACCGCCGCTCAAGTCCAGGCGCAAGGGGTGCTGTTGCAGCGTCTGGCTGCGCAGTTGACTGCAGCGCTCAAACCGCTGGCCAATCAACCCGCACTGGTCGAAGAGCGCAAGCCAGCGCCGGCGCAGGTGCGCCGGGAAGAAGAAAAACCACAGATTCCGCTGGCGACCCCCATCCGTACCGACCTGGAAGTGTTCCGCTTCTAGAGCGACACCCAACAAAAAGCCCGCACTGGATGCGGGCTTTTTGTTGGGTGTTCAGCCGTAGTGGTAGCGACAGGCAATCACCGTAAGCACATCATTGTCGTAGAAGTAGACCAGCCGGTGCTCCTTGTCGATGCGCCGCGACCAGTATCCGGTGAGGTCACCTTTCAGTGGTTCGGGGCGACCTATTCCCTTGAAGGGATCACGCAGGATATGGGAAATGAGGTTATCGACAGCTTCATGTTTACCGGGGTCATTCTCGGACCAGTGCTGATAGTCAGCCCAACCATTGGCAGTGAATGAAACGGCGACACTGGTGCGAGCTTTAGTCTTGTTCTGCTGCTTCTTGCTCTGCGACATTCAAGGAGATCTCCTTGGTGACGGCTCCCCCGGCCTTATGCTGAGCAATGGATTCGCGCAGGCGCTTGGCGTTCTCCGCTGAACCAAGCAGGTACAGGGTTTCCTCCATGGCGTTGTAGTCTTCCAGCGATAGGATGACTACGTGTTCACCACGCTGGCGGGTGATGACTGCCGGCTCGTGATCACGGCACACATCATCCATTGTCTGCTTCAAACCGGCACGGGCCTGGCTAAAGGTAAGTACATTCATGGATATCGATTCCTTCCCGGGAACATCCCATGGGAGAACGCCAAGGCAGTGCATAGCATACCCCTGGCGAGATCAGCCGCATCTGCGGCGAAACGGAAAGAGGCTGCGGCACAGCCGGCAGCCTCGTTCGGTCGAGCTGAAAATGTACAATGCTTTGTACAATGACGTCAAGTCGGCTGCCAGTCAGCCGATGCGCGCCAACTGCCGTTCCAGCAGCGACGGGTAGGGCTCCAGCAGGCGCTCGACGCAGCAGGCCCCTTCGGGGCTGGCGATCGAGCGGATGCGCGCGCGCTGGCGGATCAGCGGGTCTTCGCCGATCTCGCGTACCACCAGCAACAGGTTGCGGCTGTGCTGCGAGAGCGCCAGTGCATCCTGCGCCGATTCGGTCAGCAGCAGGTCGATGGAGTTCAGGCCATGGACCTCGTCGCTGAGCACCAGACCCAACTGCAATTGCAGGGTGATACCGCTGTCGGCGACCTGGATCTGCAAGGCATGACCCAGGGCGCGCAACAGTTCGCCACAGCAGATCGCATTGGTCAGGTAGTCATCGCCGCTGGTTTCGCTGTGGAACAGCATCAAGGTGCTGCCATCCTGGAGCATGTGCACTTCGCTCTCATAGAGCGAGGCGGCCTGCTGCAGGCAGTCGTGGTAGCGCTCCAGCAACTCTGCCAGGCGTGCCTTGGGCAGGCGCCGCAGTTGTTCCTGAGCACCCAGCTGCACCGCCAGCACGGCGCTGTCGGTGTGCACCTTGGCCACGGCAGTGGCGGGTTGCTTGATCACCGCCACCGGAGTTTCGCGCAGATCCGCGAACGGATCGTCGCCGAAGTCTTCTTCGTCCTCGTCGGCCTGGATCTGACGCATGACCGGTTTCGCGGGCTTTGCGGCCACCGGCGGGAACGGGCCGGGCTTGCTGGCGGTGCGCACGGGCAAGGCTGGCTGCGGCTCATCGTCTTCGTCGATGTCGTCGGGTTCGACTTCGGGCTCACGGGGCTCTGGAGCCAACTGCGCGTGCAGCTGGCGCGCCAGATCGCCGATCTCGTCGGTGCGCTGGGTCGCCGGCGTATACTCGTCGGGGTTGCGCAGCCAGACCCGCAACTGCAGCAGCGGCGTCGAGATGTAGCGACCCAGGCGCAGGCTCAGCGCCAACGCAAGCACCAGCAGGATCCCGGCCAGCACGCCCATGCTCTGCAGGCTGATGGTCAGCGGCTGCTGGAACTGATTCATGTCCAGGCTGATGCGCAACTGTCCGGCCAGGGCGTCCTGGAAGTTGATCTTGGTCTCGTACAGCCCTTGGCTTTGCCCAAGCAGGCCACTTTTGGGGCGCTGGCCGGCTTCGGCAAGGATGCGGTTGTCCGGGCTGAAGATCGCCGCGTGTGCCACCAGTGGGTTTTTCACCAGGTTGTTGAGCAGCACGTTGAGGCTGAGGATGTCGTTGGACACCAGCAGCTCGGTGGCGGACGTGGCCGTCTGCGTGGTCAGGCTCTGGCCCACCGCATCGGCTTGCTCGTGCATGGCCTGCTTGAACTGCAGACCCATCACGCAGGCGTAGATCACCAGGGCGATGGCAACCAGCACGATGTTGGTGAACGCGATGCGCAAAGCCAGCGGCACTCGACGGTGGCGCACGGCTCGGAAGATCAGCAGGAAGAAGTTGTCGGTTTTGACTGGCGTAGGCCGGTTCACTGAGCGCGGCTCTTTGTCCGTGAAGTTGGCGCGCAGTATAACGACCGCCCTCCGAGCGGCAAAGCGCTGCCTGTGCCCGATGGTCACTGAAAGTGGTTAGAATGCGTTTTTTTTCATGAAACGGGGTGCCTCTTGCGCGAAATCGTCCTGATCAACATCACCGCTCAGGAGCAGTCGGGCATCGTCGATGCACTGGGCGGCGCCCTGACCGCCGAGACCACCTTCAGCACCGCGCTGAACGCTGAGCCGGCCGACCACGTGGTCAGCGTGATGGGGCGCCAGGTCGGCTACCCGGCGCTGCGGCAGGTGATCACGCTGCTGGCCGAGCATGGCTTGTCGCTTTCCAGCCTGGAGCGCCTGTCAGCGGCCACGGGTGGCAATGCCTGTTTCGAGCTGTGCCTGCAGGGCCCGTTGGAGCAGCCACTGCCATTGCGTGCCCAGGTACTCGAACTCAGCGCCGCGCTGGGTCTGGACATCGTCTACCAGCCCGAGTCGGCACAGCGCCGCCATCCGCGCCTGGCCGTGTTCGACATGGATTCGACACTGATCGAAGCCGAGGTGATCGACGAACTGGCCAAGGCGGCCGGCATCGGCGAACGTGTCGCGGCGATCACCGAACAGGCCATGCGCGGCGAGATCGATTTTCGCGCCAGCTTCAAGGCCCGTCTGGCGTTGCTCGACGGCCTCGACGTTGCGGTGCTCGATGACATTGGTGCGCAACTGCGCCTGAGCGAAGGCGCGGAGCGCCTGTTCGCCGAACTCAATCGCATGGGGGTAAAAACTGCCATTCTGTCCGGCGGCTTCACCTATTTCGCCAAGCAGTTGCAGAAGCGTCTGGGCATCACTTATGTCTTCGCCAACGAACTGCAGGTGGTCGACGGTAAATGCACCGGAGTGGCGGTCGAGCCTATCGTCGACGCCCAACGCAAAGCCGACCTGCTGCAGCAGTTGGCCCGTGAGCACGGTATCGACTTGAGCGAAACCATCGCAGTGGGTGACGGGGCCAACGACCTGGCCATGCTGGCCATTGCAGGGCTGGGCGTGGCGTTCCGTGCCAAGCCGCTGGTCCGCCAGTCGGCGCGTCAGGCCATCAGTGTGCTGGGGCTGGATGCGGTGCTGTACCTGCTCGGTCGCCGCGACTGAGCAACGATTCGTCTACAGATCTTTCCAGAGCGAAGCGAAGTCTTCTTCGGGCGCAACATCTTCGGCACCGGTCGACGTCGGTTTGGCCACTTCCAGCAGGTGGTATTCGAACTGATTGAAACTGCCGGTGCCGGCCATCCGCGTGCCCAGGCCCGCAGGCTGTTCGTCACCCTGGTTGTTGATGATGACCTTGTTGCCTTCCTGAAAAGGCATGCGCGGGGCGAGCAGGGAGGCAGGAATGTCGATGGCGCGTATCTCCGGCAGCAGCAGGCCGCGCAGGAACTGGCTGTTCTGCTCGCTGACGCGCACCAGCTGCAGGCCGCACGGCTGGGCGTGCGGTGCCACCAGCTCGATGCCCATCTGCGTGCCGCCACTGCGCACCTGCCGAATCCAGCGCACCACGGCCACGCTCCAGCCCTGGGCCTGAGTGTCCTGGATGCCGACCATCTCACCGGCCTGCAGTTGCGGCGGAACCTCCTTGGGCCACGCCAGGCAGTAGCCACCGGGGCTGTGATTGACGATCTGCAGGGCATAGGTCGGGAAGTGCTGATCGTGATTGGAGGCACTGCCAGCGCTGCTGCCGTCGCCGCGCGGCAGGTCGTACTGGATCTCCTCGTAGTCGCCGTGGCGATCGCCCTCGGTCGGCCTGCTCCACGATTGTGTGGCAGCGCCCGGTACGAACTGTGCGCTCTGCGAAGGGCCAGGGCGCTTGAGGATCTCACTGAAGGAGCGCTCGCCGCCAATGTAGTAATGCAGCGCGCTCATGCCGATGCACAGGCTCAGGTTGCCTTGGCCGGGCGTTCGGGTAAAAGTGCGTTCCGCCACATCGCCCCAGGCCGCGGCTACGTGCTGGAGCAGATCGATACTGAAGTTGCTGGGGATCAGCCGCGACTGCGCGCGCTGCTCGACCGGCAAGTCCAGGTAGGCCTTGATGGCCTGAACCAGGTCGCTCGGGTCGAGCCCGATCAGGTGCGGCAGTTGGTCGTCGCCATACAGGGTCTTGTAGCGGGGCCCGCTGTCTTCACCGGGCGCTACGGCGAACAGGCTCGAAGTCAGGCTGGCCGGCTGCACACGGACCAGTGGGCTCCACGCATCCAGCACTTCGGCCAGACGCAGGATCGCCTGTTGACGCATCTGGTTGCAGCGAGAGCTGCCCAGCAGCAACGAGGCCGCGTAGCTTTGCTGAACGGTCGAGCTACGGCCTGGAGGAATCAGCGGATCGTTGATGGAAAGATTCTGCAACTGATGCGCCAGGGCTGCCTGATACAACTGGTGCAACTCCAGCCATACCCCATCGGGCACCGGACAGTACAGCAGACTGGCGCGCAACACAGGCCCGTTCAGGCAGTGCAGGGCACGCTGTGCAGCGGTGGCCAGAAGGATGGCCCGCTCCTTGGCAACACGATCCTTGGTAGCGGTTGCGGAAATACGCAGCACGATCTGCTTGTAACCGATCGCCAGATGGTTCTGCAGGGCCTGGCACAGGTTGGCGACCTTGCGCGAGCGTTCGTCGAGCACGATGGACTGGTTGAGGAAGTGTCGTTCCAGATGCTTGCAGACGAAATAGACCTCGGGCCTGAGCAGCTCAAGCAGTTGCAGGCGATTGTCGCTGGGCGTGAGCAGTTGGTTGAGCTCGCCCAGGCCCTGGTACAGCAACCGGGCAGTTTCCCCCAGATTGGCCTTGGGCAGCGTGGCAATCCAGCGTTTGAGGTCGCGCGGGGTCGCTTCGCAGAAGGTCAGGCTCAACTGCGATGGCGTCGGAGCGCGCAACAACAGATGGGGGCGTGGCGACATCGGTCGTTTCCTGGTTCGACTCAGGTCATCGTGCAACAGCGTGAACGATGACGAAAGACAGGCCATTCATTTGGCCGTATGCGAAGACTCTAACAGCATTGGATAACGGTCGCAGCCTCGATGTCGCCAAGGCTGCGCCGTGCCAGCCGCAAGCGGCTCAGATATCAGACAATAGTTGCAGGTGTCGCTGGCGCCACGTCCTGCGCAATGGCCGGGCGCCCCAGGCCTTGACCCATGTTCACGGGTGACAGGTTGGCCAGGTGGTGAGCCCACTCGACCTGTTCCGGGCCGAACAGCATGACCACGGTCGAACCCAGTTTGAAACGGCCCATCTCGGCGCCTTTTTCCAGATGGATCGGCGCCCGTGCCGCCTCGTCGTAGCGAAAGGTCTTGAGTTCGCGCTTGGGCGGCGTTACCAGACCGGCCCAGACGGTTTCGATCGAGGCGACGATCATCGCGCCCACCAGCACCATGGCCATCGGCCCGCGCTCGGTGTCGAAGATGCACACCACGCGCTCGTTGCGCGCGAACAGCTCGGGGACGTTCTCGGCGGTAGTCTGGTTGACCGAGAAGATACGCCCTGGCACGTAGATCATTTCGCGCAGGGTGCCGGCCAGCGGCATGTGCACTCGATGGTAGTCACGTGGCGACAGGTAGATGGTGGCGAACTTGCCCCCCATGAAGGGCGCTGCGTTGGCAGGATCGCCGCCCAGCAGTTCGAGCACGCTGAAGCTGTGGCCCTTGGCCTGGAAGATGCGACCGTGTTCGATGGTACCCAGCTGACTGACGGCTCCGTCGGCTGGGGAGAGGATCGCACCGGGCGTTGGGTCCAGTGGACGTGCGTCGGGTTTCAGGGCGCGGGTGAAGAACGCGTTGAAATTCTCGTAGGCGCTCAGGTCCTCGACCTCGGCCAGGGACATGTCGACATCGTAGCGCTTGGCGAACCAGCGGGTGAACGCATCCTTGAACCAGCGCGAACGACATTCGGCCACACAGCCGGCCAGGCGCGAGAGCAGGTGATGGGGCAGCAGGTACTGACTGATGATGAATAAGCGATCTTTCATTGAGTGTCCTTAAACTTCGATAGGGGTGTCGGGGTGGTTGCCCCATTCGCCCCAGGAACCGGCATAGCCCTTGACGCGTGGATAGCCAAGCGCCTTGGCCACCAGATAGGTGAAACCAGAGCGGTGATGTGTCTGGCAGTGCGTGATGATTTCCTTGTCGGCGGTGATGCCCAGGCCATCGAGCATAGGTGCGACGTCTCTGCGAATGCGCAACTGACGCGCCGGATCCATGGCCGCGGTCCACTCCAGGTTGATTGCACCGGGAATGTGCCCTGCCTTGGCTGCCAGCACCTTCTCACCGGTGTATTCCAGCGGGCCGCGGGCATCCCAGATGGCCAGGTCGGCGGCGCCCAGACGGCTCTGGAGATACTCGCGGGTGGCGATGGGCTCGTCGTGCAGGGTGAGCGGTACCGGACCGCCTGCGCTGGCCGGTGTGTCCTGGCTCAGCGGCAGGCCGGCGGCCTCCCAGGCCAGGATGCCGCCGTCGAGGTAGTGATAGCGTTCATGGCCGATGACGTCGAGCAGCCAGATGAAGCGCCCGGCCCAGCCGCCGCCTTCATCGTCGTAGACCACATAGGTCGCCTCGGGCGTATGCCCCAGCTCACCGAACAGCTGTTCCAGGGACGACAATCCAGGCAGCAGCCCCGGCGCCGGCGGCTGGCCCAGCTGGGTACGCTTGGGATCGACGAAATGCGCCCCGCGAATGTGCCCGGACGCGTAGCGTGCTGCGCTGGTCAAGTCGACCACGATCAGGTTGGCGGCATCGAGCCGGGCGTTCAGCTCATCGGGCTCGATCACCAGGGGCAGGCCGGAAAAGTCAGGCATTCGGGTCTCCAGACGAAACGGAACGGCGATTGTAGCGCAAGCCTCAGCGGCTGCGGTTGGTAAAGGTGTCCAGGGCGCGCTCGATGCACTGCGCACTCTTGCCGAAGCCCTGCACGCTGATCTCGGAGAACGGGCGCCCGCCCTGGTCGGCCACCAGCAGCGTATGCACTCGCCCATCGACACCCAGCGAGCGCAGCAGCAGGTGCTCACCGCGGAACAGCGCGCGCAGGGTCGCCGGCAACAGGGCCTGCAACTGCGCGCTGTTGGCGGCGCCCATGCGCAGTTGCGTCGGTTGCGCGAGCAGTCGCTGCAGCAGGCCGTTGTGCTCGATGCCCAGGCTCAGCGCCGCGACTTCCTTGGGCAGCCCGGCGCTCTGGTGCACGCGCAGGCTGCCGTGATTGCGGTCGACCATCAGCAGCAGCACGCGCTGCATGCCGCACGCCAGCAGGGCATCGCGCGCGCAAGTGGTCAGGTGCAAGGCATTGTTGAACGGCGTCGGCGTGGTCAGCAGTTGCGTGCACAGCTGCCGCCAATGCGCCAGCGCCTCTTCGCTCGGTGCCGGGGCTGGATCGGTGTCGGGCGCCGGACCCTTGTGTGGTGGCGGCCACAGCAGGTTGCGTGCCGGATGCCACAGGTCAGCGGCGCAGTGCACCCGCGCACTGTGCACCGCGTGTTGATGGATCTGCTGCTGAACCTGTTCCAGCGGCACTTGCAGGTACAGGCAACTCAGGTACTGCCAGCGCTGCAGGTGGGGCGTGAACCAGCCCTGTTGCGCGGCCAGGGCCAGGCCGTTGGCCATCAGAATGGTGTTGGCGGGCTGGTTCAACCAGCGCCGCAACGCCGGCTCGTCGTCCAACTGCTGTTGCTGGCGCAAGCGATGCTGATTGTCGCGGGCAATGTGCAGCGCCTGCACCAGCGCCCGACGCTCCTCCAGCAGCAGCCGATAGCCATGCAGCACCCAGGCGGGAAGGCGCCATTTCTGCGCCAGTGCCTGACACAGCACCAGCAACGGCACACCGAACAGCTCCTGCTCGACCTTGACCGCCGCTTCGCCTTCACCAGTGACGCGCCGCTGCCATTCATCGAGCAGCTCGGGGTAGGTCGCCGCCAACGGCCACAGCGGCGAAAGAAACAGCAGGCTGCCCCAGTGGATTTCCTGCCACAGCCGCGCCAGCCTTGCGGCGAACAGACCATTGGCCTGCTGGCTGGCATGCTGGCTGATCATCTGCAGTTGGCGCAAGGTCAGGGGCATCTGCTGCGGCTCCTGGGCCGGCAGGCGCATCAGCAACTCTTCGGCCCGCGACAGGCCCAGCCGGTTCAGTGCCACTTCAAGGCTTTCCGCCGGCTCCGCCAGGCTGTTGCTGGCATGCCGGTTGGCCTCGCGCATCACGCTCAGGACCAGCGCCGGACTGTGTTGCATCAGGTCGGCGATGTCGCGCAGCGAACGGCGTCGATCCTTGATCGCAGCGCGAACCTTGTCGTGGTACAGCTTGGGAATGGGCAGACGCACGCCGTCGAGCAGTGCGAGCCAGGTGTCTAGGGTTTGAGGCTTGGCGTTGGACACTATGCTTATCCTGATGCATGCCTGAATGCAGGCCGACTACACGAACGGACCAAACTGGCTTTTGAAAACCGCTGCCTATAGTCTGGCGCAGTTCTGCCGATAAGGAGAACAACAGATTCCACACCACCTTTTTCGTCCTTGAACCCGACTTCTGAAGTGTTTTTTATCCATGGCTAAAATCATTGGCATCATTGTCGTGTTCGCGAGCGTGCTGGGCGGATACGTTCTTTCACATGGTCAACTGGCCGCCCTGGTCCAACCCTTCGAGGTGATGATCATCGGCGGTGCGGCCTTGGGCGCGTTTCTGCAGGCCAACCCCGGCAGCACCACCATGATCGTGCTGAAGAAGTCGTTGAAGATGTTCAAGTCGCGCTTCAGCCATGCCTACTATCTGGAAGTGCTGAGCCTGCTGTTCGAGATTCTCAACAAGAGTCGCCGCGAGGGCATGATGTCCATCGAGGCCGACATCGAAGACGTCGCCGCCAGCCCGATCTTCGCCAAGTACCCCACCATCCTCAAGGACGAGCAGATGATCGCGTTCATCTGCGATTACCTGCGCATCATGTCGTCGGGCAACATGGCGCCGCACGAACTCGAAGGCCTGTTCGACATGGAGCTGCTGAGCATGAAGGAAGAGCTCGAGCATCCGTCCCACGCCGTGACCGGTATCGCCGATGCGCTGCCCGGTTTCGGTATCGTTGCGGCGGTATTGGGCATCGTGGTGACCATGGCGTCGCTGGGTGACGGCGACAAGGCGGCGATCGGTGGTCACGTCGGCGCTGCACTGGTCGGTACCTTCCTGGGGATCCTGGCGGCCTACGGCTTCTTCGGCCCGCTGGCGACCTGCCTGGGCCACGACGCCAAGGAAGAGTTGAACGTCTACGAAGCCATCAAGGCGTCGCTGGTGGCCTCGGCTTCGGGCATGCCGCCGTCGCTGGCCGTGGAGTTCGGGCGCAAGGTGCTGTACCCGGCACACCGCCCAAGCTTCGCCGAACTCGAACAAGCCGTACGCGGTCGCTGAGTCATGGAAAACAACCAGCCCATCATCGTCAAGCGGGTCAAGCGCTTTGGCGGCGGCCACCACGGTGGCGCCTGGAAGATCGCTTTCGCCGACTTCGCGACGGCGATGATGGCGTTTTTCCTGGTGCTCTGGCTGTTGTCCAACGCCACACCCGAGCAGAAGATCGCCATTGCCGGTTACTTCAAGGACCCGATCGGCTTCTCCGAAAGCGGCACGCCCTATGTCATCGACCTGGGCGGCTCTCCGCAGCTCTCGCCCGAGAAAACCCTGAATCCGGACGTCGAGGTCTCGCCGCCCAAGCCGGAAACCTCGAATCAGGTGGAAGCCGAACAGGCCCAGCAAATAGCTGAACAGGTTGAAAAGGAACGCCTGGAACTGCTCCTGCAGGAGCTGCAGAACAAGGTTGACGAAAATCCCCAGCTGCAGAAATTCAAGGACCAGATCCTTTTCGAAATCACGCAGGACGGCTTGCGCATCCAGATCACCGATGCCGAGAACCGACCGATGTTCGACCTGGGCAGTGCGCGGCTCAAGCCTTATTTCGAGGACATCCTGCTGGCCATGGCCGACACCATCAAGGCGGTGCCGAACAAGATCAGCATCAGCGGCCATACCGATGCCAAGCCCTACGCCGGCAGTGCGGCGGGCGGCTTCGGCAACTGGGAGCTGTCGTCCAACCGCGCCAATGCCGCGCGTCGGGCCCTGGTGGCGGGCAGCTATCCGGAGGATCAGATCGCTCGCGTGGTCGGCTATGGTTCATCGTCGTTGTTCGACCGCAAGGATCCGCTGAACTCCATCAATCGCCGCATCGACATCGTGGTGCTGACCAAAAAGGCCCAGCGCGACATCGAAGGTGATCAGCCGGCATTGGAAGCGCCCAATCCCGGTACGGCCCCCGGTGCTGCGCCACCAGGCGCTTCGATCGGCGACCCCAGCGCACCGGTGCAGCCGCGCGAACTGCGGCAGCGCCTGAACCTGTTCGAAGACGGCTCGGCCAAGCTGGTCGAGCCGGGCAAGCCTGCGCCCTGAGACAAAAAGCCCGTTAGAAGCCCCGGCCGATGCGTTCGCGCAGGCCCCTGTGGATATCACGCGCTTGCACCGGCAGTGGCGTCTCGCGTTGGCCTGCCGGCAGGCGCATGGCCGCCTCGCGGTGATAGGCCTCGATGAGAAAGTCCAACTGCTGCGGGCGCGTCAGAGTCGGCCAATGCGCCAGGTATTCGGGCAGTGCCTGATCGCCCAGCCGATACAGGCACAGGCGCCGGTCCCACGAGGTGGCCTCGCCAATGCAGAACGGTATCCACCAGCGCCGCGCGCTGCAGTGCGAGATCATCAGGATCACATGGGTGCAATCGCGGATGTGCGCAGTGAGCGTTTCGGTGACGTGCAGCGTGGTCAACGAATCGAAGTCCATCACGTCCATGCCCACCTCGATCCCGGCCCTGCGCAAGTATTTCCTGACCCGCAAGGCCTGGGGCAGATCGACATGCTGATAGCCAATGAACACGCTCATCGCCCAGGTCCGCCGGCAATGAATTGAGCAAGTCGCAGGCAAGCAACGGGCAGGTGGGACATGGAAAGCCTTCATCGTGGGTGCTGAAGGCTGAAAGATTGTTCAATGCCGTTTAAGCGGCAAGGGATGTCATCGAAAAGAGACAAGCCCTACTGCTGCCGGTAATTATCCTTACAGACGAAGCCTATAGCGTGTGCACCAGCGCGCGGACGGTGCCTACGATGCGCTCCACTTCGGCATGGTTCAGGGTCAGGGGTGGCAGCAACCGAATGGTGGTGCCGCGGGTCACGTTGATCAGCAGGCCATGCTCTTCTGCGGCTCGCTGCATCAGTTCGCGGCAGGGCCGGTCCAGCTCCACGCCGATCATCAGGCCCAGGCCCCGAACGGCTTTGACGCCAGGCATGCTTCCCACTTCGCTACGCAGCCGTTCGAGCAGCGCATGCCCCTGGCGCGCGGCGTTATCCAGCAGCTGCTCGCGCTCGATGATGTCGAGCACCGTACAACCGACCCGGCACGCCAGGGGGTTGCCGCCAAAGGTGCTGCCATGGCCACCGGGCTGGAACAGGCAGCCCACGGCCTCGGTGGCCAGACAGGCACCGATCGGAATGCCATTGGCCAAGGCCTTGGCCAGAGTGACCACATCGGGCTGGATGTCGGCATGCTGGTAGGCAAACCATTGACCAGTGCGGCCGATGCCGGTCTGGATCTCATCGAGCATCAACAACCAGCCGTGACTGTCGCAATGCTCGCGCAAGGCCCGCAGGTAGGATGTCGAGGCGACGTGCACACCGCTTTCGCCCTGGATCGGCTCGAGCAGCACCGCCACGATGCGCTGGCCGAATGCCTGGGTGACAGTGGCCAGCGCATCCAGATCGCCGAAGGGAATCTTGATGCAGTCTCCAGGCAGTTGGCCCAGGCCGGCGCTCAGGTGCGCGCCGTCACTGGCCGCCAGCGTGGCCAGGGTGCGGCCGTGAAAGGCGTTGTCCATGACCACCACCAGGGGCTTGGCGATACCGCGGCTATGGCCATGCAAACGGGCCAGCTTCAACGCGGTCTCGTTCGCTTCCGCGCCGGAATTATTGAAGAACGCCAGGGCGAGCCCGGACTTCTCGGCCAGCTTCGCGCCCAGCCGCTGTTGCCAGTCGATGGCGTACAGGTTGGAGGTGTGCAGCAACAGCCCGGCCTGCTCGACGATGGCGGCCACCACCTCCGGGTGGCTATGCCCCACGTTGGTCACCGCCACCCCGGCCAGCGCATCGAGGTACTCGCGACCGGCGATATCCCACAGGCGAGTGCCGCTACCATGGCTGAACGTCAGCGGCAACGGTTGATAGGTGGGCATCAGGTGGCTTGCGCTCATCATGGAAGTCTCGGCGGTGAAATGAATGCGCAGTATTCCTTTCAACCCCAGGTGGATAAATGGCGTTAAGCTGGATGCACCTTTCACCGGGAGTTGATAATGGACCTGTTCCAGGCGATGCAGGTATACGTAAAAGTGGTGGAGCTGGGCACCATGACTGCAGCGGCCAAGGCGTGCGATCTGTCCACGACCATGGTCAGCAACCACTTGCAGGCACTGGAGCGGCGTCTGGGAGTGAGCCTGTTGCTGCGCACCACGCGCCGCCAGCAGGTGACCGACGCCGGGCAGGCCTACTATCAGCGTTGTCTTGAGGTGCTGGGGCTGGTCGCCGATTCGGAGCGCTGGGCCGAACGCGCCCAAGGCACCGCGCAGGGACTGTTACGCATCACTGCGCCGCCGACCTTCGGCGCCGAGTGCCTGACCCCTGCACTGGCGGGATTTCTCCAGCGTTATCCACAGATCAGTGTCAGTCTCAGCCTCAGTGACCAGGTACACGACATGCTCGACGGTCAGTTCGACGCCGCACTACGGCTGGGCAATCTCGAACCCTCGACCTTGATCGCCCGTCCGCTGGACGACTATCGATTAAGTATCTGTGCGTCCCCGGACTACTTGCGTCGCCATGGCACGCCTTGCGATCCCGAGGAGTTGACTGCGCATGAGTGCCTGCAATTCATGTACAACCCGGGCGATGAATGGCGCGGGACGCAGAAACGTTGGTCCATGCAGGGGCCGGATGGATTGATTGGCGTCGAGGTGCAAGGGCGACTGGTCACCAACAGCAGCGCGGGACTGCGTCAGGCCGCCCTGGCGGGCATGGGCCTGGTCATGCTTCCTGATGTACTGGTGCGCCGCGACCTGGAAGAGGGCAAGCTGGTCCAGGTGCTGGCTCGATACGCACTGCCCGGCAGACCCATGCACCTGCTTTATCCACAGGCGCGCTACCGTTCGCCGAAGCTGCGCGCCTTCGTGGACTACATCGTCCAGGCGCTGAGGCCTCAGGACAGGAGCGGTCAGTAGGTGTCCTGGGTCAGGCTGGCGATGATCGAGCGGTAGCTGTTCATGCGCTGTTGTTGCACACGGCCGTCTTCCAGCGCCCCGAGCAGGGCGCAACCCGGTTCGCGGTCATGCTTGCAGTCGCGGAAACGGCAGGTGCCCAGCAGGTCGGCGAACTCGATGAAGCCGGCCTCGACATCCGCCCGGCTGACGTGGCCCAGGCCGAATTCACGGATGCCGGGTGAGTCGATCAGCTCGCCGCCGCCCGGGAAGTGGAACAAGCGTGCGGTGGTGGTGGTGTGCGTGCCCTGGCCGGACCATTCCGACAGCGCACCCACCCGCGCCTGCACTTCGGGCAGCAGGCTGTTGACCAGCGACGACTTGCCCACCCCCGACTGACCGACGAACACGCTGATATGGCCGTCCAGACGTGCCTGCAACTGCTGCATGCCATCGCCTTGATGCGCCGATACTTCCAGCAACGGATAACCCAACTGCCGATAGACCGCCAGCAGCGCGTTGAGCGCGGGCGCGTTCTGCTCGTCGATCAGGTCGGCCTTGTTCAGCAGCAACAGGGGATGGATGCCGGCGTGTTCAGCGGCCACCAGGTAGCGGTCGATCAGGTTGGCATGGGGTTCGGGCATGGGCGCGAACACGATGACGATCAGATCGACGTTGGCCGCGACCGGCTTGAGCTGCCCGCGGCTGTCGGGACGGCACAGTTCGGTGCTGCGCGGCAGCTGCGCGACGATGACCCCGATGCCTTGGTTGCCGGCGCGCCAGACCACCTTGTCGCCGGTGACCAGCGAGGGCAGGTTGGCCCTGAGATAGCAACGGCAGACCTGACCGGCGTGCTCGCCTTCCAGTGCCTCGACTTCCACCTGAACACCGAAGTGGGCGATGACCAGACCCGTCTGCTCTGGGCCCAGATCGCCGCCTTCGAGGGTCTCCAGGGCCTGGGACTCGCGCTTGGCGGCGCGTGCGGCGCGCTCGCCCTGGATTTTTTCGATGCGCCAGTTCTGGCGGCGGTTCAGTTGGCGTTTGGCCATGTGTGTTCCGTGTAAATGAGTTCAAGCGTGAACGAAGGCGGGATACTAGCACGCCCGGCTACGCTAGACTGCGCAGCTACGCCGAGGAGACCCCCAATGCAGAACCCACAGAACCTGATCTGGATCGACCTGGAAATGACCGGTCTGGACCCGGACCATGACGTCATCATCGAAATGGCCACCATCGTCACCGACAGCGACCTCAATACCCTGGCCGAAGGCCCGGTCATCGCCATCCACCAGAGCGACGAGATCCTGGCCGGCATGGACGAGTGGAACACCCGCCAGCACGGCGGCTCGGGCCTGACCCAGCGCGTTCGCGAAAGCACTGTCAGCATGGCCCAGGCCGAAGCACAGACCATCGCCTTTCTGGAGCAGTGGGTGCCCAAAGGCAAGTCGCCGATCTGCGGCAACAGCATCTGCCAGGATCGCCGCTTCCTCTACCGCCACATGCGTGGGCTGGAAAACTACTTCCACTACCGCAACCTGGACGTCTCGACCCTCAAGGAACTGGCCGCCCGCTGGGCCCCCGAGGTCAAGGACAGCTTCAAGAAGGGCAGCACCCACCTTGCCCTGGACGACATCCGCGAATCGATCGCCGAGCTGCAGCACTACCGCAAGCACTTCATCAAGTTCTGACGCCCGGAAAACCCTGCAGCGGAAACGAAGCGGGCGGCGATCCCTCTGCCCGCGAAGAGGCCGGTGTGGGAGCGGGTTCTCAGCCCATGACGAGCCCTTTGTGGGAGCGGGTTCTCAGCCCATGACAAGCCCTTTGTGGGAGCGGGCTCTGCCCGCGAAGAGGCCCTCAAGCCAACCTCCCTCAATACACCCGACGCCGCGCTGCCTGCAATGCACTGGCAATATCGGCAGCCAGTCGCGCGATATCGGCCTCGGCCAGATTACCGACACTGACGCGCACCGCCGGCCCACTCTGCAGTCGAAACGGACTGCCTGCCTGGACTGCCCAGCCTGCGGAGGCCAGGGCCTGCACCGTCGATGTTTCGTCAATGACCGGTAGCCACAGGTGCAGGCCTTCGCTTGAGCTGGACAGGCTCACACCCATGAGTTCGAGTGCCTCGACCAGCGATTGTCGACGGCTTCGATAGGCCGCACCCACTTCCGTCAAGCGGCCCGCTTGCAACATCCTGCTCCACAGATGGGCGGTCAGTCGCTGCAGCAGCAGGCTGACCCAGCGCGGCCCGACCCGCTGCTGGCGTTGCATCTCGCCATGCAGGGACGCGCTGGCGCCCGCAATCGAGACGCGCAGGTCGGGCCCGATGAACTTGCTGGTCGACAGCACATAGAGCCAATGCTGCGGCAGCGGTTGCAGGTCGATGGCCGGGGCCTGGCTCAACGGTCCCCAATGATCGTCGATCACCAGCAGGGTGTGCGGTGCGTCCTGCAGGACCGCTGACCATTGCTGCCAGCGCGGGGTATCGAACGAGCAGCCGGTCGGGTTCTGTGCGCGGGGCGTCAGTACCACAGCCGCCGCGCCACGCAGCACCTCCGGCGCCGGGGCCAGCGCGCCATGCTCGTCCATGCTCAATCCCCCTGGCTTGAGCTGTAGCCCGGTCAGCAGGTCGCGCAACGGTGGCCAGCATGGGTCTTCGATCAGCACCGTGGCGCCCGGGCGGCAGCGTGCACGAAGCGCTCTCTCGACCGCATCCAGCGCGCCGCAATACACACCCACCTGCTCGCTGGGCAGTTGCTGGCTGTCGAGCCAGTCGCGGGCCAGGCCCGACAACTGCGGGTCATCGCCGAACGGGTCGAAACCACTCTGGGTGACGTTGCGCAGCAGCCATTCGGGATCGGGCGCTGGCAGCAGCGAGGCATCGAGGTTGCCGCTGGCCATGTCGTACAGCCCTTCAGGAAGCACGAAGCCGTACTCGACAATTTCCGAAGCCGGCGCGCTGACCCGAGTCCCGCGACGCCCGTCGGTCACCACGATGCCGCTGTCACGCAACCTTCTGTACGCCGCCGCGACGGTATTGGGGCTGACCTTTAGCTGCACGGCCAGGTCGCGCACCGAAGGCAGTGAAGCGTTTTGAAGCAAATCACCTTGGCGTATCTGCCGCTCAATGGCCTCCGCGATCTCGACGGCAGTGGACGCATTCGTCAATAATGTATTCATACATTCATATTATTGTATTGGTACATAAATGAAAAGTGCGTTGGTAGTGCGGCATCTTGCCTTCGAAGACCTGGGCAGTCTGGCCCCGGTGCTAAAAGCCGAGGGGTATGAAATCGAAATAATAGAAGCGCCACTGCACCCGCTGGCGTCCCTCGATGTGATCTCGGCAGACTTGTTGATCATTCTGGGCGGGCCCATCGGCGCTTTCGAGGAGGCGCTGTACCCATTCCTGCTGGACGAGCTCGAACTCATTGGCCAACGCCTGGAAAGCGGCAAACCTTTGTTGGGTATCTGCCTGGGCGCACAGCTGATCGCCCGTGCCCTGGGTGCGGGCGTCGCTGCCATGGGCCACAAGGAAATCGGTTTCGGCCCCATCACGTTGACCGACGCCGGACACAACTCTGTCCTCGCGCCCTTGGCACAGGGAACCCCCGTGTTGCACTGGCACGGCGATCAGTTCGACATCCCCGCTCAGGCCGTGGCGCTCGCCGCCACCGACGCCTGTCCCCATCAGGCGTTCAGCCTGGGCAATCAGGTCCTGGCCCTGCAATTTCATCTCGAGGTGGCACCGCAGATGCTCGAAGCATGGCTGGTCGGCCATGCCAACGAGCTGCATCAGCAGCGTATCGACCCCCGCGAACTCCGTGCCCAGGCGCAGGCACTAGGCTGCACAGGCGCACAGGTAGCCAGCGTGATCCTGACCGACTGGCTGGTACGGCTGCGATGAGTGAGGAGCTGCCCACCATCGAATTGCGGCACGTGCTCGCCGGCACGTCGCGCCCCTTCACGCGCCCAGGCAGTTTCACCGGCATCGACAAGGTCCCGCTTCCCGGGCCGGTTGAAGTGGGAACACTGGGAATCATGGGCGATGAGCAGGGGGATCGCCGCATTCACGGCGGCCCCGACAAAGCCATCCACCATTATCCGTTCGAGCACTACCACGCATGGAAGCGGCTCATCGGCGAGCATCCACGCCTGGCACAGCCAGGTGCATTCGGCGAGAACCTGTCGACTGTCGGTGTAGACGAAACCCAGGTGTGCCTCGGCGACATCTTTCGATGTGGCAGCGTGTTGCTGGAAGTCAGCCAGACCCGGCAGCCTTGCTGGAAGCTCAACGATCGCTTCGAAGTGAGCGATATGGCCTTGCGCATGCAAGCCAGTGCGATGACCGGCTGGTATTACCGGGTGCTCGAAAGCGGTGCCCTGCAGGCAGGCGACCCCATCGTGCTTCAGGATCGCCCAATCCCTCGGTGGCCACTGCGCAAAGTCATCGCGCTGTTGTACGAGCGCTCGCTGGACTGCGATGAATTGAGCCAATTCGCGCAGTTGCCGCTCGTACCTTCCTGGCGCGCACTGGTGGAGCGACGCCTGGCAACGGGCCAGATCGAGAACTGGGCCAGCCGAGTGCTGGGTCCCCCTTCAGGAGAATAGAAACCATGCAGCACTTTCGCGTCATCGTTCAATTGCACCGGGCGTACTGGTGCCAGTTCGATATCGAGCATGCCGCTGCCGAGCATGCATTGGCCGATGTAGTCCGCCGCTTCCCCGAAGGCGAGGGCTACACCCTCGATATACAACGCAAGACGGGTGAGCGCCGGCTGCTGGAATCCACGCCCGACGGGATTCGGTTGCTGTATGCGCAGGGCATGTTTGCAAAGACTTGAATGCCAGTAATGGCGTCATTGGTTGAACATCACAGGTAAAGAGGTACGCAGCACGTGAATATGGAAGTTGGTCCGCAAAGCCATGATGGCGTCAGGAACATGCTGGAGAAGTTGTCTTCTTTATGGGACGTACGGGCAGCAGTCAATAATGATGCGACCCCGTACAGTGAATTGCTCTTCGAGCACGGCAGGTTGGACTTTAGCGAGTCGCTCGTTCCTTTTCGAAGCCATCCAAACTGGCAGGCGGCTTCGGCTGAGATGAAATCCAGATGTCTGTCCTACGGCTGGATTATCTATAACCTCAAAACCATCTATATCGAATGCGACATCGTGACACCGGCCTGCGAGGACATCATCAAAAGGCCGCCTGTCGAGTCTAGCAACCGTGACATCCTGCAACGCGTGATGTCGGAGGCGCTGCTCGATGAAGCGCTCCATACCAAGATGTCGGTCACGGCATGCAATTACATCTATCTGAACCGAAAGCTGCCCTATCTCGATTTCACTGATTTCAATCTTATCCGCTGGCGAGATCAGATATTGGCCACGTGCACGGCTGAGTGGCAGCGGCGGCTGACTCGATTCGGTATTGCCTGTGCTAGCGAAACCTTGATTACCGACTATCTCAAAACCTTGTCCGAGGATGATTCCATCCAGCAGGTGTGCCATGAGGTAACCCGCACTCACGCAGTGGACGAGTGGAGTCATTCAAGCGTTTTCAGCTTTGTGGCGTGCGATATCGTTCATACGCTCAGCGTTCGCGAGCGGGCGTACTTGCAGGCGGTCATTGCCAAGACCGTGGAGATGTTTGCCGACAACGAAATGGGTGCCTGGGCTCAGGCACTTTCTCTGGCCGGATTCCAAGGCCATGAAGCCATGCTGGTGGATTGTTCCCGATCTAGCGAGGTAGAAGTTTACACGGAGTCGGTTTTCAGTCTGCTCGCACGTATAGGTCTGGAATAGATGGCCCTTTCGGTCAAGGAAGGCCCCACTGCTCAGAAGCCTCTTGAGCCAGGTTTTCTGCGCTGTGATGTGGCGTGCGATATTGCCAAGAACGCAAGAAGGTTCGTTCTCACGGTACTTAATGAGCAACAGGCAGAGGAGTGTGTCCCAGGTCGGTATCTGATACTGGAATACGCAGACGTGAACGGCCATGTGCGTAGGGCCTGCTATTCGATAGTGGCATGCCCTGGGCCGCTGCAAGTCGAGATAATTGTCCAGCGTGTGCCTTCCAAGGGAGTTTCAGAGGCGATGTTCGGTCATCTGATGGTCGGCGCTCTGGTGCGCTGCGTGGGCATTGCAGGGGACATCACCGCACAGCAGCTGTCCGGCTTCGATAGCGTGGCGCTGTTGGCCGGTGGTATCGGTTTTACCTTGCCCTTGGCATTGATACGCGAATTCAGGCATCGGGTACGGCAAGGTGGCCCAGTGCCTCGGACCACTTTGCTGTTGTGCACGCCCTCTCTGGACACTGTACCTTGCCTCGCCGAACTCATGATTCTGGAGCTTGCCGAGCGCTGGTTCACCTTGCGCATCCATATAACCCGTCAGTCGTTGTACCAAGACAATGGATGCTTGTTGCGAGGGCGGCCAAGCCAGGCCGCACTGGATGCTCTGCAAGCGCCGCAGGGTGTAGTGATTTGCGGTAGCCAGGCATTTGCCGACCAAATGCACCGGGCCATGACGATTCGACATGGTGCTGCCCGGTACTTCATCGAAGCATTCAGCTCGTCCGACTCGCCGCTGCCCGCGGCTCAGGGCAACACTGGAACGGTGCGTTTGAAGATACCTGCGGCAGGTGTCGAGTTCGACGCGGTCCAGTCGTTGACGCTGCTTGAGCAGCTGGAAGCCCAGGGCCAGAAAGTGCGCAGTCAATGCCGTGCTGGAATCTGTGGTGCCTGCAAGATCAAGGTTCTGAATGGCGAGTGTCGTCGCGACGCGGATTTCGCCCTGAGTGCGAAGGAGCGCGCAGATGGATACGCCTTGGCGTGCTGTACTTATCCTATGGGCAATGAGCTCACTCTGTGCATCTAGGCCTCGTGAAGCGGACAGCACATGGGGGCGCCCGGTATGATGGGCGTCCACCGCGGCACCCATGTTCCACTTCATACCGCGCCCATCACACTACGTGTCTTCTGTCCTCCGGTTCCCATGCTACTGACCCTCTACCTCATCGCCATCACCGCTGAAGCCATGACCGGTGCCCTTTCCGCAGGACGACGTGGGATGGACTGGTTCGGCGTGGTGCTGATCGCCTGTGTGACGGCATTGGGCGGCGGGTCGATGCGCGATGTGTTGCTGGGTCACTACCCGCTGACGTGGGTCAAGCACCCTGAATATCTGGTGCTGACCAGTGTTGCGGCGTTGGTCACGATCTTCATCGCGCCGCTCATGCGCCGCTTGCGGTCGTTGTTTCTTGTGCTCGATGCGCTGGGGCTGGTGGCGTTCACGCTGATCGGCACCATGACCGCGCTGGAGCTGGGTCACGATTATCTGGTGGCGTCCATCAGCGGCATGATCACCGGGGTGTTCGGCGGTATCCTGCGTGACATCCTCTGCAACGACATTCCCCTGGTGTTCCGCCGTGAGCTGTATGCCAGCGTTTCATTCGCCTCGGCCTGGTGCTTTCTGGGCTGCACCTATCTGGAACTGGTGCCGATCCAGGCGCTGTCGATCACCTTGTTCGGTGGCTTCCTGCTGCGCCTGTTGGCGATCCGTTTCCACTGGGAAATGCCCAAGTTCGTCTACGACGACCGTTGAGCATGGGCCGCCAGGGCCCATTCGACGTGTTCGCGGACCAGCTCGCTGGGGTCTTCGCGGCGCGTCTTCAGGGCTTCGAGTACCGGAATGCTCGATGGCGCGTTGCCCAATCCCACTGCCAGGTTACGCAGGAAACGCTCGTAACCGGCGCGACGCAGGGGCGAGCCCTCGGTGCTGCTCAGGAAGCGCTCTTCATCCCACAGGAACAGCTGGGCCAGCTCGGCGTTGTCCAACTGATGCCGCGGCTGGAAATCGCCTTCGCCCGAGGGGCGGGCGAAGCGGTTCCAGGGGCAGACGATCTGGCAGTCGTCACAACCGAACACGCGGTTGCCGATCAGCGGCCGCAACTCCGTGGGAATGGGGCCCTTGAGCTCGATGGTCAGGTAGGAAATGCAGCGGCGGGCGTCCAGCACATAGGGCCCGACGAAGGCAGCGGTGGGACAGATCTCCAGGCAGGCCGTGCAGCGTCCGCAGTGTTCGCTGGCGTGCGCCTCGTCGACCGGCAACGGGAGGTCGACGAACAGTTCGGCGAGGAAGAAGTAGCTGCCCGCCTTGCGGTTGAGGACCAAGGTGTTCTTGCCGATCCAGCCCAGCCCAGCCTCCTGCGCGATGGCTTTCTCCAGCACCGGTGCACTGTCGACGAAGGCACGAAAGCCGAACGGGCCGATGTCCTGCTGGATGCGCTCGGCCAGGTGCTGCACCCGTTTGCGGATCAACTTGTGGTAATCGCGGCCAAGGGCATAGCGCGAGACGTAGGCTTTTTCCGGCTCGGCCAGGCGTTGCGCCATGTGCGTGTCGCCGGGCAGGTAGTCCATGCGCAGCGAAACGACGCGCAAGGTGCCGGGTACCAGTTGCTCGGGGTGTGAACGCTTGCTGCCGTGGGCGGCCATGTAGTCCATTTCGCCATGGTAGCCAGCTTCCAGCCAACGTTGCAGGTGTTGTTCATGCTCGGCCAGGTCCAGGCCGGCGATGCCGACTTGCTGGAAACCCAGTTCGCGCCCCCATTGCTTGATGGAGAGCGCCAGGGCGGGAAGGTCGATGGTGAGAGCAGACATGCGAGCGAGGAAACCGGTGCGGAGGTGGGTATAATTCTGCCAGACATCGACAGCAAAGGTTCAAGCATGCCGCCAGACACGCAAATACCCGACGTAGTGCACAGTCAGCCAGCGGCCGCCGTGCCGCTCACCCCGGCCACCTTGCCGGTCCCGTCGGCGCGGCCGATGGATGCGCACAAGGGCATGTACGGCCGTGTGCTGGTGATCGGCGGCGACCACGGCACCGGCGGCGCGGCACTGCTCAGCGCCCAGAGTGCCCTGCGCAGCGGGGCCGGCATGGTCTCGCTGGCCACCCGCGGCGAGCACGTAGCGCCGGCGCTGGCGCGCCTGCCGGAAGTGATGGTGGCCGATATCGCCTCGGCCAATCAGCTCCTGCCAATGGCCGAGGCTGCTAGCGTGCTGGTGGTCGGGCCCGGCCTGGGCCAGGCCGGTTGGGGGCGCAGCCTGCTGTCGGTGGCGGCAAGCCAGGACAAGCCGCAGGTGTGGGACGCCGATGCGCTGAACCAGTTGGCCCAAGGCGCCGTCACGCTGCCCGCCGATGCGGTATTGACCCCACACCCCGGCGAAGCGGCGCGGCTGCTGGGCATTTCTACCCAGCAGGTGCAGGCAGATCGCCCGGCGGCAGCCCTGCGCCTGGCCCGGCAATACGCGGCGGTGTGTGTACTCAAGGGCGCCGGCAGCCTGATCGCGGCGCCCGACGGTCGCCTGGCGATCTGCGAGCACGGTCATCCGGCCATGGCCACCGGCGGGCTGGGCGATGTCCTCGCCGGGCTGATCGGCGCACTGCGTGCCCAGGGTCTGGACGGCTTCGATGCGGCGTGTCTGGGCGTATGGCTGCACGCCTGTGCCGGAGAACGGTCGGGCGAGGGCGGCCGCGGCCTGGCCGCCAGCGATCTGATCCCTGCCATTCGTCAGTTGCTCGAGGAGCATTACCCGTGTCAGAAGTAGAGATTTTCATCGAGGGCGAGGACGCGATGGTTGCGTTCGGTGCACGCATGGCAGAGGTCACTCAAGGCCATGGACTGATCTTTCTGGAAGGTGATCTGGGCGCTGGCAAGACCACCTTTTCCCGGGGCTTGATCCGCGGCCTCGGGCACGTCGGGGCGGTCAAGAGTCCGACCTTCACCCTGGTCGAGCCTTACGAAATCGGAACTATAAAAGCCTTTCACTTCGACCTGTATCGCCTTGTTGATCCTGAGGAATTGGAGTATCTGGGCATCCGCGACTACTTTGAAGAGGACGCCTTGTGCCTGATCGAGTGGCCCCAGCAGGGTGCGGGCTTTTTGCCAAAGCCTGACCTGACCATTACCATAAGCCCGCAAGCGGCCGGAAGGCTGTTGAAGTTATCGCCACAGGGCCCGCGCGGTGTGTCCTGGTGTGCCGCTGTGGCACAGAAATCCAAATAATTTGATGGGGTTAGGTATGCGCATTCGCGCGCTGGTCGCGGTCGTTGGTCTGATGTTGACGGGTTTTGTCGTCAATGCCGTGGCCGCTACACAAGTCAAGAGCGTGCGCTTGTGGCGAGCGCCGGACAATACCCGGCTGGTCTTCGACCTCACCGGCCCGGTCCAGCACAGCGTGTTCACGCTCACATCGCCCGACCGGCTGGTGATCGACATCAACGGCGCCACTGCGTCCGCCCCGCTCAGCGTCGCTCCAGGCGACTCGCCCGTTACCAGCGTGCGTTCGGCCCAGCGCACGCCCAACGATTTGCGTGTGGTGGTGGACCTGAAAAAGGCCGTCACCCCAAAAAGCTTCACCCTGGCGCCCAACCAGCAATACGGCAACCGACTGGTGGTCGACCTGTTCGACTCGGCCGCCGATGCCGAACCAGCGCCGCCTCAGCCGGTCGTGGCCACCACACCGGCGGTGCCAGTCACGCCAACGCGCCCAGCTATCAAACTGACGCCAGTGCCCAGCGGCAAGCGCGATATCGTCATCGCCATCGATGCCGGTCATGGCGGCGAAGACCCCGGCGCTTCGGGCCCGCGAGGCCAGCACGAGAAGGACGTGGTGTTGCAGATCGCCAAGGAACTGCAACGCCAGATCAACGCCGAACAAGGCTTTCGTGCCGAGCTGACGCGCACTGGCGACTACTTCATCCCGCTGCGCGGACGTACCGAAATTGCCCGCAAGAAGGGCGCCGACCTGTTCGTTTCCATTCACGCCGACGCCGCGCCGTCCTCGGCCGCCTTCGGTGCCTCGGTGTTTGCGCTGTCCGAGCGCGGCGCCACCTCGGAAACCGCGCGCTGGCTGGCCGATACCGAAAACCGTTCCGACTTGATCGGCGGTGCTGGCAACGTCAGCCTGGACGACAAGGACCGCATGCTGGCCGGTGTACTGCTGGACCTGTCGATGACCGCTTCGCTGACCTCCAGCCTCAACGTGGGCCAGAAGGTGTTGAGCAACATCGGCCAGGTGACGCCGCTGCACAAGCGCCGTGTCGAGCAGGCCGGGTTCATGGTGCTGAAATCGCCGGACATTCCTTCGATCCTGGTGGAAACCGGGTTCATCTCAAACTCCAACGAAGCCAACAAGCTGCAGAGCTCGGGTCACCAGCAGGCTCTGGCGCGCTCCATTCGTACCGGTGTGAAGCAGTTCTTCCAGCAGAACCCGCCGCCCGGGACCTACATGGCCTGGCTGCGTGACACCGGCAAGATCGCACGGGGCCCCAGCACCCACGTAGTGCGTCCCGGCGAAACGCTGGCCATGCTGGCCGCGCGCTACGACCTGGGCATTGCCACCCTGCGCAGCGCCAACGACCTGAAGACCGACGAACTGAAAATTGGCCAGGAAGTCACCATTCCCAGCACTGCCCTGGCGTCCCAGTAATGACTGAATCGGCCCGTATCGAGCTGCTCAGCCCGCGGCTCGCCAACCAGATCGCCGCCGGCGAGGTGGTCGAACGCCCAGCCTCGGTGATCAAGGAACTGCTGGAAAACAGCCTGGACTCGGGCGCTCGCCGCATCGACATCGAGGTCGAACAGGGTGGCGTCAAGCTGCTGCGCGTGCGCGACGACGGCAGCGGTATCTCCGCCGACGACCTGCCCCTGGCGCTGGCACGCCATGCGACCAGCAAGATCCGCGACCTTGAGGATCTGGAACGGGTGATGAGCCTGGGCTTCCGTGGGGAAGCGCTGGCCTCGATCAGCTCGGTGGCCCGTCTGACCCTGACGTCGCGCACGGCCGCTGCCGACCAGGCTTGGCAGGTCGAAACCGAAGGTCGCGACATGGATGCCCGCGTGCAGCCTGCCGCGCACCCGGTAGGCACCTCTGTCGAGGTCCGCGACCTGTTCTTCAATACCCCGGCGCGACGCAAGTTTCTCAAAACCGAGAAGACTGAATTCGACCACCTGCAGGAGGTCATCAAACGCCTGGCGCTGGCGCGCTTCGACGTCGGCTTCCACCTGCGACACAACGGCAAGAGCATCCTCGGCCTGCACGAAGCGCATGACGAAACCGCCCGCGCCCGAAGGGTCGCTGCGGTCTGTGGCCCGGCATTTCTCGAACAGGCGATGCCGATCGAGGTCGAGCGCAATGGCCTGCGTCTGTGGGGCTGGGTCGGTTTGCCGACGTTTTCCCGGAGTCAGGCCGACCTGCAATATTTCTTCGTCAACGGTCGAGCGGTGCGCGACAAGCTGGTCGCCCATGCGGTGCGCCAGGCCTACCGCGATGTGCTGTTCAATGGCCGTCATCCGACCTTCGTTCTGTTTCTGGAAGTGGATCCGGCGGTCGTCGACGTCAACGTGCACCCGACCAAACATGAAGTGCGCTTTCGCGACGGGCGCATGGTGCATGACTTCTTGTACGGCACATTGCACCGTGCCCTGGCCGACGTGCGTCCCGAAGACCAGTTGGCAACCGCGCCGACGCAATCGCAGGCGCCGCGACCCAGTGGCGCGCAGGCCGGCGAGTTCGGTCCTCAGGGTGAAATGGGCCTGTCGGCGAATCTGCTGCAGCCGCCCATGGCTGCGCCGCAGTCGAACGGTGGTTCTGGTGGCGGTTACTCGTACACGCCGCGGCCGACCGCCGCCTTGCCGGTGGCCGAGGCGCAAAGCGCCTACCGGGAATTCTTCGCGCCGTTGCCGACCGCAGGCAGCAGTACCGCACCGATCCCGAGCCTGCCGCAGAGCCAGGGTGACATTCCCCCGCTGGGTTATGCCCTGGCGCAACTGAAGGGCATCTACATCCTGGCCGAAAACGCACAAGGGCTGGTGCTGGTGGACATGCATGCGGCTCATGAACGGATCATGTACGAGCGCCTGAAGATCGCCATGGCCAGTGAGGGACTGAGCGGGCAGCCGTTGCTGGTGCCCGAGTCGCTGGCCATGAGCCAGCGGGAAGCGGACTGCGCCGAAGAACACGCGACCTGGTTCCAGCGCCTGGGCTTCGAGTTGCAGCGTCTGGGGCCGGAAACCGTGGCCATCCGCCAGATTCCGGCGCTGCTCAAACAGGCCGAAGCCAATCGTCTGGTCAGCGATGTGCTCGCCGACCTCATGGAGTACGGCACCAGTGACCGTATCCAGGCGCACTTGAACGAATTGCTGGGTACGATGGCCTGTCACGGGGCGATTCGCGCCAACCGGCGCCTGGCCCTGCCGGAGATGAATGCCCTGTTGCGTGACATGGAAAACACCGAGCGCAGCGGCCAGTGCAATCATGGCCGACCGACCTGGACCCAGATGGGCCTGGACGATCTGGACAAACTCTTCCTGCGCGGGCGTTGATCGATGAGTGGCCTACCTCCGGCGATCTTCCTCATGGGACCCACCGCCGCCGGCAAGACCGACCTGGCCATCGAGCTGAGCAAGGTGTTGCCCTGCGAGCTGATCAGCGTCGACTCGGCGCTGGTCTACCGCGGCATGGACATCGGCACCGCCAAGCCGTCGCCCGCGGTGCTCAAGGCCCACCCGCATGCCTTGATCGACATCCTCGACCCTGCGCAGAGCTACAGCGCCGCCGACTTCCGGCGCGACGCCCTGCAAGCCATGGCGCAGATCACCGCGCGCGGCAATATCCCGCTGCTGGTCGGCGGCACCATGCTGTATTTCAAGACGTTGCTAGAAGGGCTGGCGGACATGCCCGGCGCCGACGCCCAGGTGCGCGCTGACCTGGAAGCGCAGGCCGCCCGCGAAGGCTGGCAGGCATTGCACGACCAGCTCGCGGCGGTCGATCCGGTGTCCGCCGCGCGCATTCATCCCAACGATCCGCAACGCCTGATCCGGGCGCTGGAGGTGTATCGCGTAAGTGGTTCGAGCATGACCGAGCTGCGCGCGCGACAATCTGCGCAAAGTACCGAACCAGGCGCATTGGCAAGCGGGCAATTGCCCTATACTGTGGCCAACCTGGCCATCGCGCCCGCCGATCGCTCGGTGCTGCATGAGCGAATTGCCATGCGTTTCGAACAAATGCTGGAACAAGGCTTCGTCCAAGAGGTCACTGCCTTGCGTGCTCGAAGTGACTTGCATGCTGGGCTCGCGTCTATACGAGCGGTGGGCTATCGGCAAGTCTGGGATCATCTGGATGGCAAGCTGACCGAGGTGCAGATGCGCGAACGCGGCATCATCGCCACTCGCCAATTGGCCAAACGGCAGTTCACCTGGTTGCGCGGTTGGGCCGATCTGCACTGGCTCGACAGCCTGGCGGGCGACAATCTGCCTCGCACCTTGAAATACCTGGGCTCGGCCTCCATATTGAGCTGAGTCCCGCAATTGCCGTCTATCCTTGGGGTCTGACGGTCAAAGCCTTCATCTTTTTACAGCTTTTCCACTATTGATCCTTAAAGGAGTGCGGCACATGTCAAAAGGGCATTCGCTACAAGACCCTTACTTGAACACCTTGCGTAAAGAGAAGGTCGGCGTCTCGATCTATCTGGTGAACGGTATCAAGTTGCAGGGCCAGATCGAATCGTTCGACCAGTTCGTCATCCTGCTGAAGAACACTGTCAGCCAGATGGTCTACAAACACGCGATCTCCACAGTTGTACCGGTGCGTCCGATTCGTCTGCCAAGCGCGACCGAATCCGAGCAGGGCGACACCGACCCAGGTAACGCTTGATAGGAGTCTGCCTTGTTCTTTGAGCGCCACGGTGGTGGTGAACGAGCGATCCTCGTTCATCTGGATGGTCAGGACCCTGAGGCGCGCGAAGACCCGCAGGAGTTTCAGGAGCTGGCCATCTCGGCCGGCGCCGAAACTGTCGCATTCGTCAATGTCGCCCGTCATCGGCCCAGTGCCAAATTTCTGATCGGCAGCGGCAAGGTCGAGGAACTGCGTGATCAGGTCAAGACCGAACACGCGGATCTGGTGATCTTCAATCACACCCTCACACCCAGCCAGGAACGCAACCTCGAGAAGATCTTCGAGTGCCGCGTGCTGGACCGTACCGGTCTGATCCTGGACATCTTTGCGCAACGCGCCCGTACCCATGAAGGCAAGCTGCAGGTCGAACTGGCCCAGCTCGAGCACATGAGCACGCGGCTGGTTCGCGGTTGGACTCACCTCGAGCGCCAAGGTGGCGGTATCGGCCTGCGCGGTCCCGGGGAAACCCAGCTGGAAACCGACCGGCGCCTGCTGCGTGTACGCCTGCGCCAGATCAAGCAACGCCTGGAGAAGGTCCGCAGCCAGCGCGAGCAGGCTCGGCGGGGGCGTCGGCGTGCCGACATCCCGTCGGTGTCCCTTGTGGGCTACACCAACGCTGGCAAGTCGACCTTGTTCAACGCGATCACTCGTTCCGAGGTGTACGCAGCCGACCAGTTGTTCGCCACGCTCGATCCGACCTTGCGCCGGCTCGAGTTGAACGATCTGGGGCCGGTGATTCTGGCCGACACGGTGGGCTTCATACGCCACCTGCCGCACAAGCTGGTCGAAGCGTTTCGCGCCACCCTCGAAGAGTCGAGCAACTCCGACCTGCTGCTGCACGTGATCGACGCCCATGAGCCCGAGCGCATGGCGCAGATCGAGCAGGTCATGGCGGTGCTCACCGAGATCGGTGCACAAGGCTTGCCGATCCTCGAGGTGTATAACAAACTCGATCTGCTCGAAAACGTCGAGCCGCAGATACAGCGCGATGCGGACGGCAAGCCGGTCCGGGTCTGGGTATCGGCGCGCGACGGTCGCGGTCTCGAGCTGGTCAAGCAGGCGGTCGCCGAACTGCTGGGCGAGGACCTGTTCGTCGGGACGTTGCAGCTGGGCCAGAAACTGGGCCGTCTGCGTGCCCAGCTGTTTTCGCTGGGCGCGGTGCAAAGCGAAGCGCATGATGAGCAAGGTGGCAGTCTGCTGGCAATCCGCCTGCCACGTGCGGAACTCAATCGCCTGGTCAGTCGCGAAGGCATGGAGCCCGCTGAATTCATCGAGCAACACACTTTGCAATAAAAGCCTGACGTGGCAGCTGTGCTGTCGTGTCGGGCATTCTGTAGCATTGGTCGGCGCGCCGTGGGTGCGTCTTTGCTTTATCAGATGGAGAGCGCTATGGCTTGGAATGAGCCGGGTGGCAACTCGAACAATCAAGATCCTTGGGGTGGAAAACGCCGTGGAGGCGACCGCAAGGGGCCACCGGATCTCGACGAGGCCTTCCGCAAACTGCAGGACAGCCTGAACGGTCTGTTCGGTGGTGGAAAGAAACGCACAGGTGGTGGTGGCGACGGGGGAGGCACGTCCAAGGGCGGTGGTCTCGGCCTGTTGGGCATCGGCCTTGCCGTGCTCGGCGCTATCTGGCTGTACAGCGCGGTGTATGTGGTGGACGAGCAGGAACAGGCCGTTGTACTGCGCTTCGGCAAGTACTACGAAACCGTGGGTCCGGGTCTGAACATCTACTTCCCGCCGATCGACCGCAAGTACCTGGAAAACGTCACGCGCGAGCGTTCGTATACCAAGCAGGGCCAGATGCTCACCGAAGACGAGAACATCGTCGAGGTGCCGCTGACCGTGCAGTACAAGATCACCAACCTGCAGGATTTCGTCCTGCGCGTCGACCAGCCTGAAATCAGCCTGCAGCACGCCACCGACAGTGCGCTGCGCCATGTGGTGGGTTCCACCGCCATGGACCAGGTGCTGACCGAAGGCCGCGAGCAGATGGCTGGCGAGATCAAGGAGCGCCTGCAGCGGTTCCTCGACACCTACCAGACCGGTATCACCGTCACCCAGGTCAACGTACAGAGCGCGGCAGCCCCGCGTGAAGTGCAGGAAGCCTTCGACGACGTGATCCGTGCCCGTGAAGACGAGCAGCGCTCGCGCAACCAGGCCGAAGGCTATGCCAATGGCGTGATTCCCGAGGCTCGCGGTCAGGCCCAGCGCATCATCGAAGATGCCAACGGCTACCGCGACGAAGTGGTTTCGCGTGCCAAGGGTGAGGCCGATCGCTTCACCAAGCTGGTCACCGAGTACCGCAAGGCGCCCGACGTGACCCGCCAGCGTCTGTACCTGGAAACCATGCAGGACGTCTACAGCAACACCAGCAAGGTGCTGGTGGCCAGCAAGGAAGGTCAGAACAACCTGATCTACCTGCCACTGGACAAGATGGTCGGTGGTGACCGCAACAACAGCAGCACGCCTGCCGCCAGCACGCCGTCATCGGCGAGCGACGCCGCCGGCGCCCGCGCCGCGGCCGACCTGCAGCAGCAACAGCGTGAAATGCGTTCAAGGGAGAGTCGCTGATGGGCAATAAATCTGTGATCGCCCTGATCGTCGCCGTCGTTCTGGCGGTGGCAGCATGGAACTGCTTCTACATCGTGGCGCAAACCGAACGTGCGGTTCTGCTGCAATTCGGTCGCGTGGTTCAGGCTGATGTCCAGCCTGGCCTGCATGTGAAGCTGCCGTACGTCAACCAGGTGCGCAAGTTCGATGCGCGGCTGATGACCCTCGACGCGCCGACCCAGCGGTTTCTGACCCTGGAGAAGAAAGCGGTGATGGTCGACGCCTATGCCAAATGGCGTGTGAAGGATGCCGAGCGCTACTACACCGCCACTTCCGGCATGAAGCAGATCGCCGACGAGCGTCTGTCGCGTCGTCTCGAATCGGGTCTGCGTGACCAGTTCGGCAAGCGCACGCTGCATGAAGTGGTGTCGGGTGAGCGGGATGCGTTGATGTCCGACATCACCACCTCACTCAACCGCATGGCCGACAAGGAGTTGGGTATCGAAGTCATTGACGTGCGCGTCAAGGCCATCGACCTGCCCAAGGAAGTCAACCGCAGCGTGTTCGAGCGCATGAGCACCGAGCGTGAGCGCGAGGCGCGCGAGCATCGTGCCAAGGGTAACGAGCTGGCCGAAGGTATCCGTGCCGATGCCGATCGTCAGCGTCGCGTCCTGCTGGCCGAAGCCTATCGCGAGTCCGAGGAAGCGCGTGGTGACGGTGACGCCCAGGCCGCAGCCATCTATGCCCAGGCCTATGGTCAGGATCAGGAGTTCTACTCCTTCTTCCGCAGCCTGCAGGCTTACCGCCAGAGCTTCGCTAACAAGAGCGACGTGATGGTGCTCGACTCCAAGAGCGATTTCTTCCGCTTCATGGAGAAGTACAAGCCCTGATCGGCTTTCCCCGCCGGGCGGTTTAACCGTTCGGCGGGGTGAACGATCGGCAAAACGTGTGTATGATGCGGCAGCCGGGAAATTCCCGGCTTTTTTGCGTCTGCAAGATCGATTGGCCGATTCATAGGCCCGGTTCATGAGGACATTGCCCCGCGACGTGCTTGCGGTGGGCGATTTCTGCTTCACTCAAGGCTAGCCCGACGGCAGGCCACCCGGATCATAGGGGAAAGGCGTAATGGCAACGGTAGACCGCTGGCTGCTGCCAGATGGCATCGAAGAAGTACTGCCGCCTGAGGCTGCGCGCATCGAAGTCGCGCGGCGCCAGGTGTTGGACCTGTTCCAGAGCTGGGGTTACGAGTTCGTCGTGACTCCGCATATCGAATACCTCGAATCGCTGCTGACCGGCGCCGGCCAGGACCTTGACCTGCGCACTTTCAAGGTGATCGACCCGCAATCGGGTCGGCAGATGGGTTTCCGTGCCGATATCACGCCCCAGGTGGCGCGTATCGATGCGCATACCTTGCGTCGTGAAGGGCCGAACCGTCTGTGCTATGCCGGCAGTGTCCTGCATGCGCAGCCTCGCGCCCTGTCCAGCTCGCGCAGCCCTATCCAGTTGGGTGCTGAGCTGTATGGCGATGCCAGCCCCAGCAGCGACGTGGAAGTCATCAGCCTGATGCTGACCATGCTCGAAATGGCCGATGTGCCAGACGTGCACATGGATCTGGGGCATGTCGGTATCTACCGTGGCCTGGCTCGCGCGGCGGGCCTGTCGGGGGATGTCGAGCAACAGCTGTTCGATGCCCTGCAGCGCAAGGCCATCGACGAAGTGATCACCCTGACCGAAGGGCTGCAGGCCGATCTGGCCGAGATGCTGCGAGCTCTGGTCGGGCTGTGTGGCGGGCGGGAAGTGCTGGCCCAGGCCAAGGTACGCCTGGCCAATGCCCCGGCGGCGGTGCTGACCGCGCTGGACGACCTGCTGACGATCGCCGAGCGCCTGGCGTTGCGTTTTCCGCAATTGCCGCTGTACTTCGACTTGGGCGAACTGCGCGGTTATCACTATCACACCGGCGTGGTGTTTGCCGTGTTCGTTCCAGGCATGGGCCAGTCCATCGCTCAGGGCGGCCGCTACGACGACATCGGCGCGGATTTCGGCCGCGCTCGCCCGGCTACCGGATTTTCCACGGACCTCAAGTCCCTGGTCACCCTGGGCCAGGCTCGAATCGAACTGCCGTGCGGTGGCGTCTGGATGCCCGATAGCACTGATGCAGCACTGTGGCAGGCGGTCTGCCAGCTGCGCCGCGAGGGCCAGCGCGTGGTCCAGGCCCTGCCGGGCCAGACGATCGAAGCTGCTGGCGAGGCAGATTGCGACCGTCAATTGATTCAGCAGAACGGGCAATGGCAAGTGCTGCCACTGGCCTCTTGAGTATTCCTGCCGGCCGCTGCCGGCACCAAGTTTGCGCGAATGAGGACAAGTGTTATGGGTAAGAATGTCGTAGTCCTGGGCACCCAATGGGGTGATGAGGGCAAAGGCAAGATCGTTGATCTGCTGACCGAACATGCTGCCGCGGTAGTGCGCTATCAAGGCGGTCACAACGCTGGCCACACACTGGTGATCGACGGCGAGAAAACCGTCCTGCACCTGATTCCTTCGGGCGTGCTGCGCGAAGGCGTGCAGTGCCTGATCGGCAACGGCGTGGTCGTTGCACCCGACGCTCTGATGCGCGAGATCACCAAGCTGGAAGAGAAGGGCGTACCGGTGCGCGAGCGCCTGCGTATCAGCCCGTCCTGCCCGTTGATCCTGTCCTTCCATGTGGCGCTGGATCAGGCCCGTGAAAAGGCCCGTGGCGAGCTGAAGATCGGCACCACCGGCCGCGGCATCGGCCCGGCGTACGAAGACAAGGTTGCACGTCGCGGCCTGCGCGTGGGCGACCTGCTCAACATGCCGCGCTTCGAAGACAAGCTGCGTGAACTGGTGGATTACCACAACTTCATGCTGGTCGGTTACTACAAAGAGCCGGCCATCGAGTTCGAAAAGACCTTGGCCGAGTGCAAGGAATACGCTGAGCTGCTCAAGCCGCTGATGCTGGACGTGACGGCCGAGCTGCACGAACTGCGTCGCGCTGGCAAAGACATCATGTTCGAAGGCGCCCAGGGTTCGTTGCTGGACATCGACCACGGCACCTACCCCTACGTGACCAGCTCCAATACCACCGCAGGTGGCGTGGCGACCGGCTCCGGTGTAGGCCCCATGTTCCTGGACTATATCCTGGGCATCACCAAGGCCTACACCACCCGTGTAGGTTCGGGTCCGTTCCCGACCGAGCTGTTCGACGACGTCGGCGCGCACCTGGCCAAACAGGGCCATGAATTCGGCGCAACCACCGGCCGTGCCCGTCGCTGTGGCTGGTTCGACGCTGTCATCCTGCGCCGCGCGATCGATGTGAACAGCATCTCGGGCATCTGCCTGACCAAGCTGGACGTACTCGATGGTCTGGAAACCATCAACATCTGCACCGGCTACAAAGATGCAGAAGGCAATGACGTTGCCCCCACCGACGCCGACAGCTACGTAGGCCTGCAGCCAGTGTACGAAGAAGTGCCGGGCTGGTCCGAGTCGACCGTGGGTGCCAAAACCCTGGAAGAGCTGCCAGCCAATGCCCGTGCCTACATCAAGCGTGTCGAAGCGCTGATCGGCGCACCGATCGATATCATCTCGACCGGTCCTGATCGCAACGAGACTATCGTGCTGCGTCATCCGTTCGGCTGATAGCGGTTCGTGCATCACAGCAAAAGGCCCTTCGGGGCCTTTTGTCGTTTCAGGGACAGGTCGGCCGTCCGGCACGGCGTTTGCTGTGTGATTCCGAATCAGGTGCCAGTATTACGATGGCGTCAATAAAAAGGGGATCCACATGTCCGCTGTCCTTTCTCTTCTGCGCAGCCGCTTGCTGCGTCCGGTTTTCATTGCCTTGGGTATCGCTCTTTTGGTGCAGGTGCTGGCCGCCATTGCGCTGACCCGAAGCACCGTCACTGCACTCGAAGCCGACCTGGATCAGCGCATGGCCCAGGACAGCCAGCGGCTGACAGGGGAACTGCAAAGCGCCAGTGCGGAGGTCTCCTCCGGGCTCGAAAGTCTTTCCGCGAACACGCGTCAGCGCCTGAGTGCCGGTTTGTCGGCGCGCCTGACCCAGGAACAGGCGCAGATTCGAGCGACCCTGGACAAGGACCTGCAGGATTCGGCCACCGATATGGCCGAGCTGCTGGCCTCGGTCGCGCCGCGGGCCATGTGGGACAACGATGTACCGACGCTGTCCGAGTTCGCCCGCCGCGCTCAGCGCAATCCCAACGTGCTGTTCGTGATCTACAACGACGCGCAGGGCGAGCACCTGACCCGTTACCTGAATCGCGACAACCCGATCAACCAGGCGCTGATGGCCAAGGGAGCCGGTGAGCGTGCTTTGGACAAGGTGCTCGATGCGGCCAGGAATGATCCTGGGGTGATCTATGTCGAAGCCTCGATCAATCCCAACGGCGTGGAGATCGGTCGTGTATTGATGGCCGTTTCGCGCACGGGCGTCGAAGCGCAGGTAGCCGAACTCGACAAGCGTTTTGCTGCGCTGATTGCTAGTGCCGGGCAACTGGTGGGCGAAAGTCTGCAAGGCGCCTCGACCGAAAGCGCCAAGGCCCTGCAGGCCCGTCTGCAGTCGGCAGAATCGGCGGCAGCGACCATGCAGGCCAATACCCACAGCACAGTGCAGGACGCTGCGGCTCAGTTGCGCTGGCGCATCGGGCTGTGCCTGGCCCTGGTAGGGCTGGCCATGCTGGTGGTGCTGGCCGCCGTGCTGGGCCGTCGTGTGGTGCATCGCCTGCGCCTGCTGGTCGGCGCGCTGGATGACCTGGCTGCGGGGGAAGGCGACCTGACCAAGCGGGTGGCGATTCACAGCCGCGACGAGATCGGCGACATGGCGTCGGCCGTCAACCGTTTCGTCGACAAGCTGCAGCCCATCGTTCGCGAAGCGGGCGAGGTGGCGCACAAGACCGGAGTCGAGATTGGCAGCATGGCCCAGCGCAATGCGGGGGCCGACGATGCCGCCCAATTGCAGCGCGATGAAGTGGCGCAGAGCCTGCAAGACCTGTCGCAGATGGCCGATGAGGCCCAGGCCGAGAGTCAGGCGATGCAGTCGGCCTTGCAACAAGTGGCGGAGATCCGTCAGGCCACGGACGACAACACTCGGGCCTCGCAACAAGTCGGCGGCTTGATCGAAGCGTTGGCCGGGCAGGTGCAGAGTGGGTCCAAGGTGATCGAGCGATTGGCCGAGCAGAGTCAGCAGATCGAGGTGGTGTTGACGGTGATCCACGGAATCGCCGAGCAGACCAATCTGCTGGCGCTCAATGCCGCCATCGAAGCGGCACGAGCCGGTGAAACCGGACGTGGATTCGCTGTGGTGGCCGACGAGGTGCGTGCGCTGGCGAGCAAGACGCAGAGTTCGACCGGCGACATTCAAGCCCATATCGGCGCTTTGCAGGCCGGCGCGCGCGAGGCAGTGGCGGCCATCGGCCAGGCCGGACGTCAGGCGGACGAAGGTCTGGCGGTGCTGCGCGACAGCGCGCGGCTGCAGCAGGCGGTGCAGACTTCGGTGGAGCAGGTACACGCGGCGATCGGCCTGGCGACCCAGGCCGCCGAGCAGCAGGCCCGCGGCGCGCAGGCTGTGAAGGGCAGGGTGCAGGTGATTCATGCGCAGGCAGAGAAAGCGGCTTTCGCCGTGCAGCAAACCACGGCCAGCAGCCGAGAACTGGACAAGCTCGCGGCCCAGCTGAAAGCCAGCCTGGGTCAGTTCCGCGCCTAGATGCCCGCCTGTAGGAGCGGTCATAGGCCGCGAAAGGCGCATTGCGGTCTACCTGACGAACCGCGTTGCCCTTTTCGCGGCCACGGACCGCTCCTACAGGAGGGCCTAACGTGTGTGGCTCAGGTACATGCGAGTCGTGAGCAGGTACACCGGCACCCCGGAGATCAGGATCAGCAAGGCCGCATAGGGCGCGGCAGCGGCGAACTCCATGTTCGAGGTGTGTGACCACACTTCGGTTGCCAGGGTGGTCATGCCGGTGGGGGCCAGAACCAGCGTGGCGGTGAGTTCCTTCATGCCGTCCAGGAACACCAGCGCGAATGCCGCCGCCATGGCCGGGAAAATGATGGGTAACGTCACCCGGCAGAACGCCGTGAAGGGCGTAGCACCCAGCGTGCGCGCAGCTTCTTCCAGCTGGGGCGCAGCCTTGTTCAAAGCATTACGGACAGGCGCCTGCGCCAGGGGCAGAAACAGCAGTGCGTAGGCCAGCAACAGCAAACCTGTGGTTTGGTACATCGCCGGAACGTAGTGCAGGGCGAAATACACCAGGGTCAAGGCGATCACCAGTCCGGGCAGTGCATGCAGCAGGTACGGCAAACGTTCCGCCCAGATCGCCAAGCGGCCGCGATGGCGCACGACCAGCAAACCGACGGGCAATGCCAATGCCAGGCACAACGCCGCACCACCCAACGCCAGTGACAGCGAGGTCAGCAACGCCTCGCCAATGGCCGCCACCGGAAAGGCGGCCGACGATCCTTTCACCAGCCAATACCCCAGCATGCCCAGCGGCACGCCACTGCCGACGGCCACCAGCAGCAGGCAGTACAGCTGCGCCACTACACACCACGGCCCCAGCCGCAACGGTGTTGCCCGGCGGGCTGCGCCTTGACCGGTACGGATGTGGCGCGCGGTACCCCGCACCCTCAGCTCCAGCCACAGCAGCAACAGGCACAGAACCAGCAGCAGCGCCGACAGCATCGCCGCATTGGTATTGCTGAATTCGAGCTCGAACTGTTGGTAGATCGCCGTGGTGAAGGTCTGCAATCCCATGATCGACAGCGCGCCGAACTCCACCAGCATGTGCAGCGCGATCAGCAGTGCCCCGCCCAGCACTGCAGGCCACAGCAGCGGCAGGGTCACCTTGAAGAACACACCGGTGCGGTTCTGCCCCAGCGTACGGGCTGACTCTTCCAGCGAGGTATCCAGATTGCGCAGCGTCGCCGCGACCGGAAGAAACACCAGTGGGTATTTCGACAGCGTCATGACCAGGATGGCGCCGCCCAACCCCTCGAATCCAGAGCTCAACGAAACCCAGGTGAAGCCGCTGACGAAGGCGGGGACCGCGAACGGCAGGCACAGGATCACGCCCCAAAGCCGCCGACCGGCCAGGTCGCTGCGCTCCAGCAGCCAGGCCAGGCTCACACCGATCACCACGCACGCCGCGGTCACCCCAGCCATCAACATCAGGGTGTTGCCCAGCAAACGCAGGACGTAGGGGCGCCAGAGCAACCTGATCGCTTCGTGCAAGCCGGCCTGCCATGCTTTAAGGCCGACGTAGAGCAGGGGCAGCAGGCTCAGTCCGACCAGCAGCAGGACGGGCGCGAGCACCCAGATCGAGGGGCGCTTGCGCCGCCCCGTGACACTGACAGAGGGGGTGATCAATTCAGGCCGACGTCCCGTTCCATGTCCAGCGCGTCCTCGGCATTGCCGATGTCCGCCGGGGTGATGGCAGGTGCCTGCAATTCGTCGAATGGCTTGAGGCCACGATCCGAGACCATGCCTTTGTGCAGCGGGTATTCAGCGGTAGTCTGGGTGATCACGCGCTGGCCCTCTTCGCTGGCCATGTAGGCGAGCAGTGCCTGGGCCTCGCGTGGGTGCTTGCTGGACTTGAGGACCGCAGCCGAGGAAATGGTGATCAGGCCGCCGGCGTCGCCGTTGCTGAAGTAGTGCAGCTTGGAGTCGAGTTGGCCTTTCTCGCGCTGCAGTGCGAACCAGTAGTAGTTGTTCACCAGCACGGTGGCGATTTCGCCGTTTTCCACTGCCTTGAGGGCGACCATGTTGTTGGTGTAGGTCTTGCCGAAGGCGCGCAGGCCGGTAAGCCATTCTTCGGCAGCTTCTCGCCCGTGCAGCTTGATGATGGCAACGGCCTGCTCCTGGAAGGCGCCGCTGGTCGGTACGAAGCCGACCTTGCCCTGCCATTGCGGCTCGGCGAATTCCAGCACCGTTTCAGGCAGGTCCTTTTCGTCGATCAGCTTTGGGTTGTAGGCCACAACCCGTACGCGAGCGGTCACGCCTATCCAAGAGCCGTCCTTGGCGACGTACTCGGGCGGGAGCATGTTCAGGGTGCTGTCGTCGGTCTTGGCCAGGAAGCCTTTTTCGCCCAGGTTGTTCAGGGGCGGGGACTCTTCGGTGTAGATCAGGTCTGCTGGAGAGCGTTCGCCTTCCTCCATCACCTGGCTGGCCAGTTGATTGCTGCTGCCCTTGCGGACATTGACATGAATCCCGGTCTTGGCCTCGTAGGCCTTGGCGATGGCTTCGCCAATTTCCTTGTGCTGACCGTTGTAGAGGGTCAGTTCGACCTTGTCGGCGGCCTGGGCCAATGGAACGGCCAGGGCGGTGCTCAGCAGGCATGCAGCCAATGCACGTAGCAGGGACCGGGGGTTTCGAGACGTCATGGACTACTTCCTTACGGCAGGGCAGCGGAATCTTGAAACAATTGTAAACGATATGGGTTCTCAGGTGCTCGTGCGCCGTACGAGCCCGCTGTAGGAGCGGTCATCGGCCGCGAAGGGTGCGCCGTGGATACGGAGAGAGAGGACGGATTTTCGAAACCCGAAAACGCAAAAACCCGCTTTCGCGGGTTCTTGTGAAGAATTGGTGCCCAGAAGAAGACTCGAACTTCCACGACCGTAAGGTCACCAGCACCTGAAGCTGGCGTGTCTACCAATTTCACCATCTGGGCAGCATCAGCAGCGTTGTACGCCGTTGATGGGGCGCACTATACGGCGGCCTTTTTGATCTGTAAACCCCTGTTTTGATTTTGTTAATTCAAATCATCGTGCAGGGCGCGCGGAGGCCTGAAACGCAAAAACCCGCTTTCGCGGGTTTTTGTGAGTGACGCAAGATTGTTGTAATCTCGTGTCATGAATTGGTGCCCAGAAGAAGACTCGAACTTCCACGACCGTAAGGTCACCAGCACCTGAAGCTGGCGTGTCTACCAATTTCACCATCTGGGCAGCATCTGCAACGCTGTGCGTTGTCGATGGCGCGCACTATACGGAGCGCTCTTTGTGCTGTAAACCCCTCTAGCGAGAAAAATCGACTAAAATTCTGCAGTGGCGTCCCGGACACTGTTTTCGACCTCGGGGCAGGGCTTTTAACTGGCAGGCAGCGCCTGAAATTTCCCGTTTCAATACGCGTATGCCAAACTAACGCCTATATAGACAAGGTGAATTCTCTCTAATGGCCGATTGGCAGACCCTCGATCCCGAGGCCGCTCGTGAAGCGGAAAAATACGAAAACCCCATTCCCAGCCGCGAGCTGATCCTCAAGCACCTCGACGAGCGCGGCTCCCCCGCCAGCCGCGAGGAGCTGGTGGACGAGTTCGGCCTCACCACCGAGGACCAACTGGAAGCCTTGCGCCGCCGTCTGCGAGCCATGGAGCGCGATGCGCAATTGATCTACACCCGCCGCGGCACCTATGCCCCGGTGGACAAGCTCGACCTGATCGCCGGCCGCATCAGCGGCCACCGCGACGGTTTCGGCTTCCTGATTCCCGACGACGGCAGCGACGACCTGTTCATGAGCCCGGCGCAGATGCGTCTGGTGTTCGACGGCGACCGTGCCCTGGCCCGCGTCTCCGGTCTGGACCGTCGCGGCCGCCGCGAAGGCGTGATCGTCGAAGTGGTGTCCCGTGCTCATGAAACCATCGTTGGCCGCTACTTCGAAGAAGGCGGCATCGGTTTCGTGACGCCGGACAACCCCAAGGTGCAGCAGGAAGTGCTGATCACCCCCGGCCGCCACGGCGCTGCGAAGATCGGCCAGTTCGTCGGGGTGAAGATCACCCACTGGCCCACCGCGCGCTTCCAGCCCCAGGGTGACATCGTCGAAGTGCTGGGCAACTACATGGCCCCGGGCATGGAAATCGATGTAGCCCTGCGCACCTACGACATTCCCCATGTATGGCCCGAGGCCGTGCTCAAGGAAGCCGCCAAGCTCAAGCCTCAGGTGGAAGACAAGGACAAGGAAAAGCGCATCGACCTGCGCCACCTGCCGTTCGTCACCATCGACGGCGAAGACGCCCGCGACTTCGACGATGCCGTCTATTGCGAAGCCAAGAGCAAGCTGCGCCTGTTCAATGGCGGCTGGACTCTGTACGTCGCCATCGCCGACGTTTCCAGCTACGTGAAACTGGGCTCGGCACTGGATGCCGAGGCGCAGGTGCGTGGCAACTCGGTGTACTTCCCCGAGCGCGTGATCCCGATGCTGCCCGAGCAGCTGTCCAACGGCCTGTGCTCGCTGAACCCCAAGGTCGACCGCCTGGCCATGGTCTGCGAGATGACCATCTCCAAGACCGGCGAGATGACCGACTACTGCTTCTATGAAGCGGTGATCCACTCTCACGCGCGTCTGACCTACAACAAGGTCAGCACCATGCTCGAGCACTCGCGCACCAGCGAGGCCAAGGCCTTGCGCGGCGAGTTCGGCGAAGTGCTGCCCCATCTCAAGCAGCTGTATGCGCTGTACAAGGTATTGCTGTCGGCTCGTCACGTGCGTGGCGCCATCGATTTCGAGACCCAGGAAACCCGTATCGTCTTCGGCTCCGAGCGCAAGATCGCCGAGATCAAGCCGACCGTGCGCAACGACGCCCACAAGCTGATCGAGGAATGCATGCTGGCGGCCAACGTGGCCACCGCCGAGTTTCTCAAGAAGCACGAGATTCCGGCCCTGTATCGCGTTCACGACGGCCCGCCGCCGGAGCGTCTGGAAAAACTGCGTGCCTTCCTCGGCGAGCTTGGTCTGTCGCTGAACAAGGGCAAGGACGGTCCATCGCCAAAGGATTACCGTGCGCTGCTGGAAACCATCCAGGGTCGCCCGGATTTCCACGTGATCCAGACCGTGATGCTGCGCTCCCTGAGCCAGGCGGTGTACAGCGCCGACAACCATGGCCACTTCGGCCTGAATTACGAGGCGTACACCCACTTTACTTCGCCGATCCGTCGCTATCCCGACCTGCTCACGCACCGGGCGATCCGCAGCGTGATCCACTCCAAGCAGGATACCCCGCACGTCAAGCGCGCCGGTGCCCCGACCATTCCCAAGGCGCGTATCTACCCGTACGACGAAGCCGCGCTGGAGCAGTTGGGCGAAGAGTGCTCGATGAGCGAGCGTCGGGCCGACGAAGCCACCCGTGACGTGGTCAACTGGCTCAAGTGCGAGTTCATGAAGGATCGCGTTGGCGAAACCTTCCCGGGCGTGATCACGGCAGTGACCGGTTTCGGCCTGTTCGTTGAGCTGACCGACATCTTCGTCGAAGGCCTGGTGCACGTCACCGCGCTGCCGGGCGACTACTACCATTTTGATCCGATCCACCATCGCCTGGCCGGCGAGCGCACCGGGCGCAATTTCCGCTTGGGCGACACGGTCGAAGTGCAGGTCATGCGGGTCGACCTGGACGAGCGCAAGATCGATTTCGGCATTGGCGAAGCGACGCTCAATCAGCCGATCGGTCGCAAGAACCGCAAGGCCGATGCGCCAGCGGGCAAGCCTAAAAGCTACCCGACCACGCCTGCCGTGGAAAAAACCGTTGCCGAGAAGCCAGCTGCTTCGGCCAAGCGCAGCTCGGCACCGAGCAAGCGCAAGGCCGAAAGCGACGAGGTCTACCGGGCATCGGACGCCGCGGCCAAGAATGCCGAAGTGCGCAAGAGCCGGGAAATGAAGAAGGCTTTGCTGGCCGACGCAGCCAAGGGCGGCTCGGCCAAGGCCAGCAACAGCCGCGGCAGCGCTGGCAGCAGTGCTGGAGGCGATTCCAAACCGAGCAAGCATCGCAAGGGTCCGTCTAAGTCGGGCAGCCGCAAACCCAAGGCCAAGTCATGAGTCAGCTGGAAAAGATCTACGGCGTGCACGCCGTGGAAGCGTTGTTGCGTCATCACCCGAAACGGGTCAAGCAGATCTGGTTGTCCGATGGCCGCAGCGAGCCGCGGGTACAGACCTTGGTCGAACTGGCCACGCAGAATCGCATTTCGGTGGGCCAGGCCGAGCGTCGTGAGCTGGATGCCTGGGTCGAAGGCGTGCATCAGGGCGTCGTGGCGGAAGTCAGCCCCAGCCAGGTGTGGGGCGAGGCGATGCTCGATGAGTTGCTCGACCGCACCGACGGCCCGCCCCTGTTGCTGGTGCTGGACGGCGTGACCGATCCGCACAACCTGGGGGCCTGCCTGCGCACCGCCGATGCGGCCGGAGCGCTGGCCGTGATCGTGCCCAAGGACAAGTCCGCCACCCTCACGCCGGCCGTGCGCAAGGTGGCCTGCGGCGCGGCGGAAGTGATTCCGCTGGTGGCGGTGACCAACCTGGCACGTACCCTGGAAAAGCTCCAGCAGCGTGGCCTGTGGGTCGTGGGCACCGCTGGCGAGGCGGAAGTCGAGATCTACCAGCAGGACCTGACCGGGCCTACCATCCTGATCATGGGGGCTGAGGGCAAGGGCATGCGCCGCCTGACCCGCGAGCACTGTGACTACCTGGTGAAACTGCCGATGGCCGGCAGCGTGAGCAGCCTGAACGTGTCGGTCGCGACCGGGGTGTGCCTGTTCGAAGCGGTTCGGCAGCGTAACGCCAAAAAGAAGTGATCCGACCGAGCTGGCCCCTTCGCGGGCAGAGCCCGCTCCCACACATATGACCGATATGTGGGGCGGGCGGCGAGCGCTCCGCCCGCGAATGCGGTGGCAGAGACATTGCCGCCGCTGTTCAAATATTCACCAATCCTCTTGCTTCCCCCCAACCCCTTCTCTACAATTGCGCCCCTTGCCGTGATGGCTGGCGCACTTGTGCGCATTTACCGGCGCACCACCCAGCAAGACATACAATGTCATTCACTCCTTGTCTGACCGCTCTGGCGGCAGGCTACAACCCGTAAGGAGCATTCATGCGTCATTACGAAATCATCTTTCTGGTCCACCCGGATCAGAGCGAGCAAGTCGGCGGCATGGTTGAGCGTTACACCAAGCTGATCGAAGAAGACGGCGGCAAGATCCACCGTCTGGAAGATTGGGGCCGTCGTCAACTGGCCTACGCCATCAACAACGTTCACAAGGCTCACTACGTGATGCTGAACGTTGAGTGCACCGGCAAGGCCCTGGCCGAGCTGGAAGACAACTTCCGCTACAACGATGCCGTGATCCGTAACCTTGTCATCCGTCGCGACGAAGCCGTCACCGACCAGTCCGAGATGCTCAAGGCAGAAGAAAACCGCAGCGAGCGCCGTGAGCGTCGTGACCGTCCTGAGCACTCTGACAACGCCGATGGCGATGACAGCGACAACAGCGACGCCAGCGATAACGCTGACGAGTAATCCACGGACCTTTTGAGGAGCCCATTACATGGCACGTTTCTTCCGTCGTCGTAAATTTTGCCGCTTCACCGCTGAAGATGTGAAGGAGATCGACTACAAAGATCTCAACACTCTGAAAGCCTACGTATCCGAAACCGGCAAGATCGTTCCAAGCCGTATCACCGGTACCAAGGCTCGTTATCAGCGTCAGCTGGCCGTCGCTATCAAGCGCGCCCGCTTCCTGGCCCTGCTGGCCTACACCGACAGCCACGGCCGCTGAGACCGGGTTGTCGACAAGTAGTAAAAGGATAGATACGCATGCGTGCCCTGGCTGATTTCATCATGCGCGGTCGCATGCAGGCCACACTGGTTGTGGTCGGATGTGCGGCATTGCCGCTGTTGTTCTGGTTGAGTGCTGCCGCAGCGTGCCTGGTGTACCTGCGGCGCGGCATGAGTGACGCTTTTGGCGTCCTCGTCTGGGCTCTGCTGCCGGCTCTGGCCTGGTGGTATTTCGGCGAACCGCGCACCTTGATGGTGTTGCTGGGCGCGCTGGGGCTCGCGGCGCTGTTGCGCGCGGGATGGGCCTGGAATCGCGTGCTGCTGGCCAGCATAGCGCTGGGGCTGGTGTACGGAGTGTTGTTGGGTGTGGTGTTTCGCGAACCCATCGAAGCGTTGGCGCAGGCGTTGAACGAACGCCTGCCGCAGATGCTCGGTGGTCTCTACCAGCAGATGTCGGTGGAAGAGCGGGCAAACCTCGGCAACCTCATTGCACCGGTACTCAACGGACTGATAGCGGCCCTGTTGCAAGTCGTCAGCGTGGCAGCCCTGATGCTGGGGCGTTACTGGCAGGCGGCGTTGTACAACCCTGGTGGTTTCGGCAGCGAGTTTCGCGCCATTCGCATTCCACTCTGGCCAGCGGTCCTGCTGCTGGCGTGCATGCTCATCGGTCCGAACTTCGGACCTCAGATGGCCATGTTGACGCCGCTGTGCAGCGTACCGCTGGTGTTCGCCGGGCTGGCCCTGATGCATGGGCTGGTCAAGGCGGGCAAGCTGGGCAAGTTCTGGCTCGTAGGGATGTACGTCACGCTCGTGCTGTTCATGCAGCTGATCTATCCGTTGCTCGTGGTCCTGGCCATTGTCGACAGCCTGATTGATTTTCGCGGCCGAATCGGGCCGAAAGGCACCGATAGCGATTCCGCGAACGGTGAAGGTTAAAAGTTAAGAGGTTTATACCAAATGGAACTGATCCTGCTGGAAAAAGTCGCCAACCTGGGCAACCTGGGCGATAAGGTAAATGTTAAGGCCGGTTACGGCCGTAACTTCCTGCTGCCATTCGGCAAGGCTACCGCTGCGACCGCTGCCAACCTGGCTGCGTTCGAAGAGCGTCGCGCCGAGCTGGAAAAAGCAGCTGCCGACAAGAAGGCTTCGGCCGAAACTCGCGCTGCCCAACTGGCTGAGCTGGAAGTGACCATCACTGCCACCGCTGGCGACGAAGGCAAGCTGTTCGGTTCGATCGGCACCCACGACATCGCTGACGCCCTGACCGCCTCCGGCGTCGAAGTGGCCAAAGCTGAAGTGCGTCTGCCGAACGGCACCATTCGTAACGTTGGCGAATACGACGTAGCCGTGCACTTGCACAGCGACGTTGAAGCTACCGTACGCGTTGTCGTAGTAGCTGCATAAGTCGGCTGGCACCTCGGGTGCCAGGCGGTTTAACATCGGGCACGACCTGTTTACAGGCCGTGCCCTTTGTTTTTCTGAAGAAGCTGTTTTTCTGCAACCCTAATTCCAAGTGGCCATGAACGAGATATCCGCTCCCGAGCAATACGACCTGCAAACCGCTGCCCTCAAGGTGCCCCCGCATTCCATCGAGGCCGAACAGGCCGTGCTCGGTGGCCTGATGCTGGACAACAACGCTTGGGAGCGCGTGCTCGATCAGGTTTCGGACGGCGACTTTTATCGTCATGACCACCGCCTGATCTTCCGCGCCATCGCCAAGCTGGCCGATCAGAACACTCCGTTCGACGTGGTGACCCTGCACGAACAGCTCGACAAGGAAGGGCAGGGTACTCAGGTCGGTGGCCTGGGCTACCTGGGCGAGCTGGCCAAGAACACGCCGTCGGTGGCCAACATCAAGGCATACGCGCAGATCGTGCGCGAGCGTGCCACCCTGCGCCAGTTGATCAGCATCAGCACCGAGATTGCCGACAGCGCATTCAATCCGCAGGGACGCAACGCGGCCGAGATTCTCGACGAGGCCGAGCGGCAGATCTTCCAGATCGCCGAGGCACGGCCCAAGACGGGCGGGCCGGTGAGCGTCAACGACCTTTTGACCAAGGCCATCGACCGCATCGACACGCTGTTCAATACCGATGCGGCCATTACCGGCCTGTCCACCGGCTATACCGACCTCGACGAGAAGACCAGCGGCCTGCAACCGGCCGACCTGATCATCGTCGCCGGCCGTCCGTCCATGGGCAAGACCACCTTCGCCATGAATCTGGTGGAAAACGCCGTGCTGCGCAGCGAGAAGGCCGTACTGGTGTACTCGCTGGAGATGCCGGGCGATTCGCTGATCATGCGTATGCTCTCTTCGCTGGGGCGCATCGACCAGACCAAGGTGCGTTCGGGCCGCCTGGACGACGACGATTGGCCGCGGCTGACGTCGGCAGTCAACCTGCTCAACGATCGCAAGCTGTTCATCGACGATACGGCGGGCATTAGCCCGTCGGAAATGCGTGCGCGGACACGCCGCCTAGTGCGCGAGCACGGCGAGATCGGCCTGATCATGATCGACTACCTGCAGTTGATGCAGATCCCCGGCTCCAGCGGTGACAACCGTACCAACGAGATTTCCGAGATCTCGCGCTCGTTGAAAGCCCTGGCCAAGGAATTCAATTGCCCGGTGGTGGCGCTGTCGCAGCTCAACCGCTCGCTTGAGCAGCGGCCGAACAAGCGTCCGGTGAACTCCGACTTGCGTGAATCCGGGGCGATCGAGCAGGACGCCGATGTGATCATGTTCGTCTACCGTGACGAGGTGTATCACCCGGAGACCGAGCACAAGGGCATTGCCGAAATCATCATCGGCAAGCAGCGTAACGGTCCGATCGGTTTCATTCGCCTGGCGTTCATCGGCAAGTACACCCGCTTCGAGAACCTTGCGCCGGGCAGCTACAACTTCGACGACGACGAATAGTGATCCTGCAGGTACGGCCCCTTCGCGGGTAGAACCCGCTCCCACAGGAGCTGCGTACAGCGCCCCTTCGCGGATGGACCCCGCTCCCACAGGAGCTGCGTACAGCGCCCCTTCGCGGGTAGAACCCACTCCCACAGGAGCCGTGTGCAGCGCCGCTTCTTGTGGGAGCGGGCTCTGCCCGCGAAAGGGTCACTGCGGTTGATCAGGTCTACCGGATAAATATCTTCGCCGCCTATTTCTGACTAAAGCCATCGGAATTGGTTGTTTTTTGTGCTATATTCCGCGCCCGCGATTTTTCATACGGTCATCGACATGCAAGCAGCCAAGCCGCTTTTTGACTATCCCAAGTACTGGGCCGAATGCTTCGGCCCAGCGCCTTTCCTGCCCATGAGCAGGGAGGAGATGGATCAGCTTGGCTGGGATTCGTGCGACATCATCATCGTCACCGGTGATGCCTATGTCGACCATCCGTCGTTCGGCATGGCCATTATCGGCCGGCTGCTGGAAGCCCAGGGGTTTCGCGTGGGCATCATTGCCCAGCCGAACTGGCAGTCCAAGGATGACTTCATGAAGCTGGGCGAGCCGAACCTGTTCTTCGGTGTCGCGGCCGGCAACATGGACTCGATGATCAACCGCTACACCGCCGACAAGAAGGTGCGCTCCGACGACGCCTACACGCCCGGCGGCCTGGCCGGCTCGCGCCCTGATCGCGCCAGCCTGGTGTACAGCCAGCGATGCAAGGAAGCCTACAAGCACGTGCCGATCGTGCTGGGTGGGATCGAGGCGTCGCTGCGCCGGATTGCGCACTACGACTACTGGCAGGACAAGGTCCGTCATTCGATCCTGATCGACGCCTGCGCCGACATTCTGCTGTACGGCAACGCCGAACGCGCCATCGTCGAAGTGGCCCAGCGGCTTTCCTATGGCCAGAAGATCGAAGAGATCACCGATATCCGCGGCACCGCGTTCATTCGCCGCGATACGCCCAAGGATTGGTACGAAGTCGACTCGACCCGTATCGACCGGCCGGGCAAGGTCGACAAGATCATCAACCCGTACGTGAACACCCAGGACACCCAGGCCTGCGCTATCGAGCAGGAAAAGGGCAATGTCGAGGACCCCAACGAAGCCAAGGTGGTGCAGATCCTCGCCAGCCCACGGATGACGCGGGACAAGACCGTCATCCGTCTGCCGTCCTTCGAGAAAGTGCGTGGCGATGCCGTGCTGTATGCCCACGCCAACCGCGTGCTGCATTTGGAAACCAATCCTGGTAATGCCCGCGCACTGGTGCAGCGTCATGGCGAAGTGGACGTGTGGTTCAACCCGCCGCCCATTCCCATGACCACCGAGGAAATGGACTACGTGTTCGGCATGCCCTATGCCCGGGTCCCGCACCCGGCGTACGGCAATCAGAAGATCCCGGCCTACGACATGATTCGCTTCTCGGTGAACATCATGCGTGGCTGCTTCGGTGGCTGTACCTTCTGCTCGATCACCGAGCACGAAGGGCGGATCATCCAGAACCGTTCCGAAGAATCGATCATTCGCGAGATCGAAGAGATCCGCGACAAGGTGCCGGGCTTCACCGGGGTGATCTCCGACCTGGGCGGGCCGACCGCGAACATGTACCGCATCGCCTGCAAGAGCCCGGAGATCGAATCCGCGTGCCGCAAGCCGTCGTGCGTGTTCCCGGGTATCTGCCCGAACCTCAATACCGATCACTCATCCTTGATCCAGCTGTACCGCAGCGCGCGGGCACTGCCGGGCGTGAAGAAGATCCTCATCGCCTCGGGCCTGCGCTATGACCTGGCTGTCGAGTCGCCGGAGTACGTGAAGGAGCTGGTGACGCACCATGTCGGCGGCTACCTGAAGATCGCCCCGGAGCATACCGAGGAAGGTCCGCTGAACCAGATGATGAAGCCGGGCATCGGCTCTTATGATCGGTTCAAGCGCATGTTCGAGAAGTTCTCGAAAGAGGCGGGCAAGGAGCAGTACCTGATCCCGTACTTCATCGCTGCCCACCCGGGCACCACTGATGAAGACATGATGAACCTGGCGCTGTGGCTCAAGGGCAACGGTTTCCGCGCCGACCAGGTGCAGGCGTTCTACCCCTCGCCAATGGCGTCGGCGACTGCCATGTACCACTCGGGCAAGAACCCGCTGCGCAAGGTCACCTACAAGAGCGACAACCTGACCATCGTCAAGAGCGAGGAGCAGCGCCGTCTGCACAAGGCGTTCCTGCGCTATCACGATCCCAAGGGCTGGCCGATGCTGCGCGAGGCGCTGGAGCGCATGGGCCGTGCCGACCTGATCGGGCCAGGGAAAAACCAGCTGATTCCGTTGCACCAGCCGGCTACCGACACCTACCAGAGCGCACGGCGCAAGAACTCCACGCCTGCGGGCAGCCACAAGGTGGCCAAGGAAACGCGCATCCTGACCCAGCACACCGGTTTGCCGCCGCGCGCCAGCGATGGCTCCAAGCCGTGGGACAAGCGCGAGCAGGCCAAGGCCGCCGCCGAAGCCCGCAGCAAGCAGGCCGCCAAGGACCGTCAGCAGGCAGCCAAGCCGGGCAAGGGCAAGAAGAAGCCTACACGCCAGCCGGTGCTACCACGCTGAGATAGCAGATGGCCCTGGATGCCGGGTGAGATCGCCGAAAGGCGTTCTCAAGGCACCAGGAAGCCGGCTGGAATGTCCCCGTGTACGTAGAAAACCTCGAACTCGCGGTGCACGGCTATGTTGTCGATGGCCTTGAGCACCGTGGCGCGTGTCACCTTTCTGGCTTCTATCAGCCGCTGCGAGTCGGCCAGCAGAATATCGTTGATGGTGCGAAAGGCTGTCGGGTCCTGGGTGGTGTCTATTTCGAACACAGGAGCACCACGGCCCTTGGCGAATTTACTGGCGATGGCCCGCTGCGCGCTCAGCGACAGCACCTCTCCATTGCTCCCACCCTGGCGAGCGGTGTGCATGATGATCGCCGCAAGATAGTCATCGCCCTGCAGGTTGCCGCCGGGCGCGCGCTCCAGCCCGTTGACTGCGGCGCTTTCAATGGTGTTGCCGATGTGACCACGGTAGACCCGCTGCGGCACTTCGAAGTCCAGGGCCTGGATTTCAGCCACTGAGTGCAGTTGCCCGGGACCTCTGGCGTTGCTGTTGGCGCGCTGCTGCAACAGGCCTTCGAGAAACGACAGCTCGGTTGCTCCAGCATGAGGCTCGCGAGGTGCACGGTTGGCGATGGCCTGATTGGCAAGGTCGCCATTGGCCCGAAGGCGCGCGCCGTTGCGCAGGCGGGCAATTGCACTCGCCAGTTTTTGGCTGGTCTTGAATCCGCTGCTCGTCGCTGACGGTTTGATCGCCGTGGCCGGTGGTTTGGGTGTGAGGGTCGGTCGCAGGGAGGTGGGCCGCAATGGCGGGCGAGATGCCGCGGGCCGTGTCGTTACTCGCCCTACTTGACCGCCAGGCCCCGAGCCGAGGATGCCGAGCGCCACTTCCAGAACGATATCGGCAAAGCCTGGCGCGGGCGGTTCGCCCTCATCGGCGGGGATATCGGCGTCGTTGACGGTGCTCAGCCCGGTTCGCCATTTGTAATGTTCTCGTTGGTAGGCCTGCCAGGTGTCGCGGGTATCGAACTGCGGTTCTTGCCGAGCGGCTTCAGGGGTCGGCAGTGGTTCGTGTTCGGTGGTGCGTTCGTCGATTGTCATACGGGTGTCTCTGAAGAGGTGAGCCCGCAAAGTAATGGCGCTGGAGCGCAGCGCCGCGATACATGTTTATCGCAAGACGGCACGCTCAATGTATGCGACGCTGATACAGCGCCCAGGCCCCGGCACTCTTTTGCAGCCAGCCTTCATCGCAGACTCGCTCCAAGGCCGCTGTGGCCGTATGGCATGAGTCTTGCGCTGCTCACGTTCCAGGCTCGCAGGAGGCACGCCGTGTCGATTCATGTCGCACTGAACCACGTCACCCATTACCGCTATGACCGTGAAATCGAGATCGGCCCTCAAGTGGTGCGTCTGCGCCCGGCGCCGCACAGCCGTACGCGCGTGCTTTCCTATGCACTGAAGGTCTTGCCAGCGCAGCATTTCATCAATTGGCAACAGGACCCGCAGGGCAACTACCTGGCCCGTCTGGTGTTTCCGGAAAAGGCTACGCAGTTGCGCATCGAGGTGGATCTGGTTGCCGAGATCGCGGTGTTCAATCCCTTCGATTTCTTTCTCGAACCGCACGCGCAGCGCATCCCCTTTGCCTACACCCATGAAGAGCAGCACGAGCTGGCCCCCTACCTGGAAACCCTGGCCCTGACGCCCCGGTTCGAAGCGTACCTGAACGGCATCGACCGCACGCCAATCCCCAGTATCGACTTCCTGGTCAGGCTCAATCAGCAGCTCAGCCAGGACATTCGCTACCTGCTGCGCATGGAGCCAGGCGTGCAGACGCCCGAGCACACCCTGATGACCGGCGCGGGGTCGTGCCGTGACTCTGCCTGGCTGCTGGTGCAGCTGATGCGCCGGTTGGGGATTGCGGCGCGCTTCGTGTCCGGCTACCTGATCCAGCTGGTGGCCGACGAGCAGGCGCTGGACGGCCCGTCCGGGACCGAGGTCGACTTCACCGACCTGCATGCCTGGTGCGAGGTGTACCTGCCTGGTGCTGGCTGGATTGGTCTGGACGCCACCTCCGGCTTGTTCGCAGGCGAGGGCCATATTCCTTTGGCGTGCAGCCCCGAGCCCTCGTCGGCGGCGCCCATCAGCGGGCGAGTGGAGCCGTGCGAGGTGACGTTTTCGCACCGGATGTCGGTGCAGCGCATCTGGCAGACGCCGCGTGTCACCTGGCCAGTCAGCGAGCTGCAATGGGCGGACATGCAGGCGTTGGGGCAGCGGCTCGATGCCGATCTGCAAGCGTTGGATGTGCGCCTGAACATCGGTAGCGAGCCGACCTTCGTGGCCATCCAAGGCGCGGGTGACGGGCAGTTGGACGCGAAAAACGATCCGCCTCCAAGCCGGTTCGAAAGCGCTTCGACGCCAGGCGTGTTCAAGGTCGACCTGCCGTCGTCGACGAGTTGGGCGCAGTCGGTCGAGCAGATCGATCACTTGTATGAACAGGCCCGACAGAGCGGCCTGGAGACCCAGCGGTTCAGGGTCGACGGCCGGCAAGTGGGGACCGGTGCGGACAATGCGCTGCTGCTCGGTGGCGAGACTGCAGAGGATTCACCGTTCCTGCGTCGGCCCGACCTGCTGCGCAGCCTGATCGGCTACTGGCATGACCACCCGGCGCTGACCTATCTGTTCAGCGGCTCGGATTGGCCAATCCCGCGAGTGGACGAGACCCGTGGCGATGCACTGTACGAGCTGGAAATCGCCCTGGCGCAGTTGCCCGAACCCGGTACGCCATGCCCGCCAGGGTTGATCGACCGCCTTTTGCGCCCTCTGCTTGTGGATGTCGCCGGCGACCCCCGCCGTGCACAGTTCTGCATCGTCAGATTGGAGGGTGAGGGCCCCAGCGAACGCCAGGGACTGCTGCGGCTGCAGGGGCTTGAAATGCCGCCCCATGCGCGCATGAACCTGGCTTTGCAATTGCTGCTGCGCTGCCTGGTGGCACGTTTCTGGCGCACGCCCTACGCACCGGTCCGGTTGACCCGCTGGGGTACGCAACTGCACGACCGCTTCATGCTGCCGTATTTCATCGAGCGCGATTTCGCCGAGGTGATCGACGATCTCAACGCGGCGGGCTACGGGATAGACAGCGGGTGGTTCGCTGCGCAACAGGCATTTCGCTTTCCCACGATCGGTGACTACGCGGTGGCCGGCATCGAACTGGAATTGCGCCACGCGCTGGAGCCCGGCCCTGCGCGCGGCAGTGCCAGTGGCGCGCTGGAACGTCTGCAGGTGCGGGTCAATGGCTGGCTGTCGGATCGTTACCGACTGGCCGTCAATGGTCGTCCCTTGCCGCTGACCGCGACCGGGCGTGCAGGCGAGTTCGTTGCCGGAGTGCGCTACCGCGCCTGGCAGCCCGTTCATGACGAGCATGCCACTGGCCAGCCCGATGTGCCCCTGACCTTCGACATCGTCGATACCTGGACGCAGCGCTCGCTGGGCGGGTGCCAATACCACGCGGCTCATCCTGGTGGCCGCAATTACCAAAGCCTTCCGGTGAATGCCAACGAAGCGCAGAGCAGGCGCCTGGCGCGTTTCTTCCGCATTGGCCATAGCCCTGGCCCACTGGTGCTGCCACCGCTCAAGGTCGACGATGACTGGCCGATGACCCTGGACATGCGCCGCCGTCCATAAGGTGAAGTGCGACCCCTGGGCGGTATCCGTGCACCGTTCAGGCTGCGATAATCGTTCCTTTAAACGCTGCTTCCGAGCTTCGCCATGTCTGACCTGCTTGACCGATACTCGCTGTCCGGCGGGTCCTATCATGAAATGCTCGAAGCCGATGGCGGCGTGCGGCCGCACTGGCGGCGCATGTTCGAGCAGCTGCAACGCAGCGCCCCCGGCCAGTTGTCGCAGCGCCAGGCCTCGTTGACGCGGCAGATTCAGGAAAACGGCGTCACTTACAACGTCTATGCCGACCCCAAGGGTGCCGATCGGCCGTGGGAGCTGGACCTGCTGCCGCACATCATTCCTGCCCACGAGTGGCGTCAGGTGGCCGCCGGCATCGCCCAGCGGGCACGCCTGCTCAATGCCGTGCTGGCCGACGTCTACGGTCCGCAGACGCTCATCGCCGAGGGCCTGTTGCCCGCCGAGCTGATCTTCGGGCACAACAACTACCTGTGGCCGTGCCAAGGCGTGCAGCCTCCGCTGGGTACGTTCCTGCACCTGTATGCCGCGGACCTGGCTCGCACGCCTGATGGACGCTGGTGGGTCACCGCCGACCGCACCCAGGCGCCTTCCGGCGCCGGCTATGCGTTGGAAAACCGCATGAGCCTGTCGCGGACCTTCCCCGAGCTGTATCGCGACCTCAAGGTCGAGCACATGGCCGGTTTCTTCCGGACCGTGCAGGACACCATGAGCCGCCTGGCACCCAGCGGCCACGAAGCACCCCTGGTGGTGCTGCTGACACCGGGGCGTTTCAACGAGAGCTACTTCGAGCATCTGTACCTGGCGCGGCAGCTGGGCTATCCGCTGGTCGAGGGCAGTGACCTGACCGTGCGCGAAGCCACGGTGTACCTGAAGACCTTGAGCGGCCTGCGCCGGGTGCACGCGATCATGCGGCGGCTGGACGACGATTTCTGCGATCCACTGGAATTGCGCACCGACTCGGCCCTGGGCGTGCCCGGTCTGCTGGACGCGGTGCGCCAGGGCAATGTGATGGTGGCCAATGCCTTGGGCAGCGGCGTGCTCGAATCGCCCGGGTTGCTGGGCTTTCTGCCCAGGATCTGCGAACGGCTGTTCGGCGAAAGCTTGATCCTGCCTTCCATCGCCACCTGGTGGTGCGGCGAGCCGCCGGTGCTGGCACAGGCGCTCGAGCGACTCGACGAACTGGTGATCAAGCCTGCGTTTCCTTCGCAGAATTTCGGCCCGGTGTTCGGCCGCGATCTGAACGAGGCCCAGCGCCAGGCGTTGACCGAGCGCATTCAGGCACGGCCCTATGCCTACGTGGCTCAGGAAATGGCGCAGCTGTCCCAGGCGCCGGTCTGGCATTGCCAGGGTAACGATCTGCAACCGCGGGCGATTGGCATGCGCGTGTTCGCCGTCGCCGCCGACGACGGCTACCGGGTGTTGCCGGGTGGCCTGACCCGCGTGGCGACGGACGCCGACGCCGACGTGGTGTCGATGCAGCATGGCGGTGCCAGCAAGGACACCTGGGTGCTGGGCGAGCACGCCCCGGTCGGCGAGCAGTGGCGCGCGCAGCGGACCATTGGTGCTCACGACCTGGTACGCATGGATCCCTACCTGCCGTCGCGGGTGGTGGAAAACCTGTTCTGGTTCGGTCGTTACTGTGAGCGTTGCGACGGTAACGCGCGACTGCTGCGGATCATTCTTGGCCGCTACCTGGATGGCGATGATCCCCAGGCGTTGCAGGCTGCGGTCGACCTGGCCGAGAAGCTCAACCTGCTGCCCGAAGAGGGCGAGCTGCGCGAGCGCCTGTTGATGGCGCTGCGCGGTGAAGACTGGGCGTTCAGCCTGCGCGCCAACCTGCAGCGTCTGCAGTGGGCAGCGTTTCAGGTGCGCGGCAAGCTGTCGCGAGAAAACTGGCAGGCGCTGGGCGAGTTGCAGCGCGAGTCTCTGGCCCTGGACGCCGAAGTGCCGGACCTGGGTGAACTGTTCGATTTTCTCAACCGGCTGGTGATGAACCTGGCCGCGTTGTCCGGCTTCGCCCTGGATGACATGACCCGTGACGAAGGCTGGCGTTTCCTGATGATCGGACGGCGCATCGAACGCCTGCAGTTCCTCAGCAACGGCCTGTCGGCGTTCATCGCCGGCGATGCGGTGGACGATCAGGCGGGCCTGGACTGGCTGCTCGAACTGGGTAACAGCAGCATTACCTATCGCTCGCGCTACCTGGCCGTGCCGCAGTTGATCCCGGTGCTCGATCTGCTCCTGCTCGACGCACAGAACCCCCATGCCGTGCTGTTCCAGCTCAAGCTGGTGGCGCGTGCCGTACGCCGCCTGAGCGTCGAATTCGACATGCCGGTGGATCGCGCCCTGGAGCCGCTCATCGAGCGCGTGACCCGCTTCGATCTGGGCACTCTGGAAAACGCACTGTTCGGTGAGGCCAGCGTGCGCGACGTGCTCGATGGCCTGCGCGGTTTGCTGGAGGACATCGCCAGCGTCAGCGTGCAGGTGTCGGACCGTCTGGCGTTGCGCCATTTCGTCCATGTCGATGATGTCAGCCAGCAAACGGTGTCGGTGTGATGAGCGCGCATTACCAGATCGTCCACGACACCCGTTACTGCTACGACAGTCCGGTCTCGCTGGCCAAGCAGCTGGCGCACCTGTGGCCCAGGCCCTGTGCCTGGCAGCGCTGTCACCAGCAGACGCTGGCGATCAGTCCCGAGCCGACCCGGCGCACCGATGAACTCGACGTGTTCGGCAACCCGCTGACGCGGTTGGCCTTCGAGCGCCCCCATGACGAGCTCAAGGTTGGGGCCCGGCTGCATGTCGAGGTGCTGCCGCGCACGCCGCTGGAGTTTGCCCTCTCGCCGAGCTGGGAGCTCACCCGTGATGCCCTGTGCTACAGCGGCCAGGCCGTGGGCGCGGATGTGCTGCAAGCCTGTCGCTACCGCTTCGAATCCCCTTACGTGCGCCTGAAGAAGAGCTTCGTGGCCTTCTCCGCGAGCTGCTTTCCGCCCGGCCGGCCGATGCTGGAGGGCGCGCAGGCGTTGATGCAGAAGATCTTCGGCGAGTTCACCTTCGATGCCACGGCCACCCAGGTGGCAACCCCGCTGGTCGAGGTCCTGGAAAACCGCCGTGGCGTGTGTCAGGACTTCGCGCACCTGATGCTGGCCTGCCTGCGCTCGCGGGGCCTGGCGGCGCGCTACGTCAGCGGTTACCTGCTGACCCAGCCGCCGCCAGGGCAACCGCGGATGATCGGTGCAGATGCCTCGCACGCCTGGGTGTCGGTGTTCTGTCCGGTGCTGGGTTGGGTCGACTTCGACCCGACCAACAATGTCCAGCCGGGCCTGGAACACATCACCCTGGCCTGGGGCCGTGATTTCAGCGATGTGTCGCCGCTGCGCGGGGTGATTCTAGGCGGAGGCGGACACGATCCCGAGGTACGTGTGACCGTCCTGCCGATGGCGTGAGCCGAATCTTTACAGCGAATGTCTGAGTGCTGGCAGATAGCTGCAGTGTACGGTCAATCATGAAATGATGGCCGCCGTAGCCTTTCCCCCTGCCTGGAGACTCACATGTTCGCAAAAGCTGTAGCGGTATCGGTGCTCGCGTTGGCCAGTGGTCAGTTGCTGGCGGCCGAGTGTTCGACCACCGTCGATTCGACCGACCAGATGACCTTCGGCACCAAGGCCATCGAGATCAGCAAGAGCTGCAAGACCTTCACCGTCAACCTGACCCACTCCGGCAGCCTGCCCAAGGAAGTCATGGGGCATAACTGGGTGTTGAGCAAGGAAGAGGATGCACGTGGCATCGCCATGGACGGCATGAGTGCCGGTATCGACAACAGCTACCTGAAGAAAGGCGACGAGCGCGTGATCGCGTACACCAAGGTCATCGGTGCCGGGGAGAAGGACTCGGTGTCGTTCGATGTATCGAAGCTGTCGGCCGAACAGAAGTACCTGTTCTTCTGCTCGTTCCCAGGTCATTTGGCCATGATGAAAGGGGCGGTGACCCTGGTCGATTGAGGCAATGCCTGACGCCTGCGCAATCCCTGTAGCAGCGGCGCGAGCCGCGTCGACGGTATCTGAATCAGCGTGATCTACCGCGTCGTCCTTGACG